>JASHRA010000171.1 GCA_030038765.1 Candidatus Dormiibacterota bacterium
CGGGCTCCTCCGCCGCCCGGGGCCCGGGCCGTGCCCGGAGCGGGCCCCGGGACAGAGGGGAGCGACTCCCGCCGCGCTGACGCTCCCCTCCGCCCGGGCGGGCCGGGCCCCGGCCCCTTCCGAAGGCGCTGTCTAGGGGTAGATGCCGCGGGCGGCGGTGGCGTCCGCGACCCGCTTCACCGCCAGGCAGTAGGCGCCCATGCGCAGCGTCGCGTGGTGCTCCTGGGCCAGGGCGTCGGTCTGCTCGTAGGCCAGCTCCATGATCCGGGAGAGCCGGGAGTTGATCTCCCCCTCCTCCCAGAAGAAGGACTGCAGGTCCTGCACCCACTCGAAGTAGGAGACGGTCACCCCGCCGGCGTTGGCCAGGATGTCCGGGACCAGTACCACGCCGCGCTGGTCGAAGATGTCGTCGGCCTCGGGGGTGGTGGGGCCGTTGGCCGCCTCCACCACCAGGCGTGCCTTGACCCGGCCCGCGTTGGCCATGGTCAGCTGGTTCTCCAGGGCGGCCGGGATGAGGATGGTCACGGGCAGCTCCAGGAGGTCGGCGTTGCTGATCTCCTGGCGGGAGCCGGCGAAGCCCTGGACGCGGCCCTTCGCCCGGGCGTGTTCCAGGAGCTCGGGCAGGTCCAGGCCCTCCGGGTTGTAGATGCCGCCGAAGACGTCCGAGACGGCCACCACCCGGAACCCCTCCTGGTGCAGCAGGCTGGCGGTGACGCTGCCGACGTTGCCGAATCCCTGCACCGCCACCGTGGCCTCGGCGGGGTCGATGCCGAGGCGGCGGCAGGCCTCCTTGGTGACCACCATGACGCCCCTTCCGGTGGCCGCGGGACGACCCTCGGAGCCCCCGATGGAGAGCGGCTTGCCGGTGACCGTGGCCGGCACCGAGTAGCCCTTCTCCATCGAGATCGTGTCCATGATCCAGGCCATGATCTGCTGGTTGGTGTTGACGTCGGGGGCGGGGATGTCGGACTCGGGGCCGATGAGGATGGAGATCTCGCTGGCGAAGCGGCGGGTCATGTGCTCCAGCTCGCCGGGGCTGAGCTCGGAGGGGTCGCAGATCACGCCTCCCTTCGCTCCCCCGTAGGGGAGGTTGGTCACGGCGCACTTCCAGCTCATCCACATGGCCAGGGCCTTGACCTCGTCGAGGCTAACCTGGGGGTGGTAGCGGATGCCTCCCTTGGCCGGCCCGCGGGTGAGGTTGTGCTGGACCCGGTAGCCGGTGAAGATGCGGATCCGGCCGTCGTCCATGCGCACCGGGAAGTTCACGGTGAGCTCCCGGCGCACCTCGCGCAGCACCTGGCGGAGGCCGGCGTCGAGGCCGAGGATGCTGGCCGCCTGGTCGAACTGCCGCTGGGCGGTGACGTAGGGGTTGCTCTCCTGCGCCGTCGGGGTCGCCGTCAGCACGCTCTCAGCCATCTGCAACCTCCTCGTTGACGGAACCCATTGTGCCCGAGGCGGGCGGCGGCTGAAGCTCGCGCGCTGGCAACGTCGAGGGGGACGGTCGCTGGGCGGGCACGCGAGACGGCCGGACCAGCGCCCCGAGGCGCCGGCCCGGCCGTCCTTGACTCGTGATCGGTCAGCTGACTGCTGGGCCGGGGCGGGCCGCTGAGCCGGCAACCGGGGAAGCGCCCGGGCCGAAGGCCCCGGCCTGCTCCTCGGGAACCACCACCTTGTCCACCATCTCCCGGATCGTCTCGGTCGGCAGTGCCGACCGCATCGCCCAGAAGTAGATGAGCACGCTGAAGATCGCCACCAGGACGATGTCCCACCACACGGCCGCGCCGCCGAACCAGGGGTTGGTGAGCGGCCCGAAGGCGCTTCCCCAGGTGATGAAGCCGATGCCCAGCAGGTAGACGGGCAGCCAGCCCGAGGCCTGCAGGTTGAGCTCGGGGACGGTCGGGTTCCAGTGGAAGGCCCGGTTCGCTCCGAGGATTACGTAGCCGATGAGGATGGCGATGCCCAGCTTCCAGACCGTGGTCCAGCCGGACCACAGGATCAGCAGGTTGGCGATGACGAAGGCGAGCGGGCAGAGCCAGGACGCCTGCGGGAGCCGGTAGGGACGGTTCTCACCCGGCAGGCGCCGGCGCAGCGCGCCCAGGGAGAGCGGGGCGCCGGCATACATGAGCACGCTGGCGCTGGTGATCAGGCCCACCAGAGAGGTCCAGCTGGGGAACGGTATGAAGGCGATGCAGCCCACCACGAAGGCGGTGATCAGACCGACCCAGGGCACCGCGCGGCGGTCGGTCCACTCGTAGACCACGGGCACGTAGCCGTTGCGGGAGAGGCCGTAGGAGATCCGGGACGTGGAGGCCGCGTAGATGAGGCCGGTCCCGGAGGGCGAGACCACGGCGTCGATGTAGAGGATGACCGAGAGCCAGCCGAGGCTGGCCAGCGCGGCCACCTGGGCGAAGGGCCCGGTCAGGCTGGCGCCCACGGTTGCCCATGCTCCGTGGAGGATCGAGGGTGGCAGCGCGCCCAGGAAGACGATCTGCAGCAGGCAGTAGATGAGGACCCCGATGAGGACCGAGCCGATGATGGCCCGGGGGATGTTGCGCTGCGGGTTGCTGCTCTCACCGGCCAGCTGGTCCGCCTGCTCGAAACCGAGGTAGGCGAAGACGATGCCGCTGGTGGAGACGGCGGAGAGGATGCCCTTGGCCCCGTAGGGCATGAAGCCGTTGAGCGCGGTGAAGTTGCTGGCGTGGAAATCGGCGATTCCGATGACGAAGATGGTCAGCAGGGGGATGCCCACCTTCCACCAGGTGGCGACGCTGTTGGTGTTGGACAGCATCCGCACGCCGAGGAAGTTGATCGTCACCAGGACGGCCATGAAGACCACGGCGACGATGATCCCGACGCCCGTGAGCTCGCCCGTCGAGGCGACGATCCAGCTGTGGGCGAACTGCCAGTGGTAGGCGTAGGTGATGGCGGCCAGCACCTCGATGGGGGCGACGGTGGCCGCCTGGAGCCAGGAGAACCAGCCGAAGGAGGCCCCGGCGGCCCCTCCGAACGCGTAGTGGGGGAATCGCGCGGTGCCGCCGGCGACCGGCCACATGGCGCCCAGCTCAGCGTGGGCCAGCGCCAGGATGAGCACGGCGACGCCGCCGATTACCCAGGAGATGATGGCCGCGGGACCCGCCACCTCGAGGGCGTTGCGGGCGCCGAAGAGCCATCCGGAACCGATGATCGAGCCCTCTGAGGCCCAGATCAGGCCGACGAAGCCGATGTCCCGCTTCAGGCTCCGGCTTCTGGCAAGCCCCCCGCCACCGGTCGCTTCGCTGACGGCCACAATCCTCCCTCCCGCTCAGTCGCGTGCCCCATGGAACGCGTGCGGAAGGCGCGCGAACCTCCGCACGGTGCCCGGCATTATGCGCGGACGGCGCGCTGGCTGTCTAGGTTCTGAGCTGGAGCGGCCGACGGCGTCAACAACACGTCCCAGCGGCCCGGCTCACTCTGCCGAAAGTCGCTTCCCCGGCCCCTTCCCGGACCGCCGCCGGCGCGCTGAATCACCCCAGAGCAGCGAGATGGCCGACACCGCGAGCGCGGTGGCGGCGAGGAAGAAGGCGGCCCAGCGGAAGCCGCTCACGGCCGCCAGTGGGCGGGCGGCGTGGGTCGCGTAGCCGCCCGCTCCCAGGTCGAAGACGAGGCCGGTGAGGGTCACTCCCGCGGCGGTGCCGAGGCCCCTCGTCATATTGAGGATTCCGCTGGCCACACCCGCCTGGCGGCGCGGCACGGAGCCCATGATGGCGGCGTTGTTGGCGGGAGTGAAGGCGCCGAGGCCGACGCCCGCGGCCGCCAGCTCCAGCGCTTGGAGGGCGCCGGCGGTGGGGAAGAGGCCAGCGCTGAGCAGCGCCAGGGCGGTGAGGGCCATGCCGCAGACGGTGGGGAGCCGGGCACCGTGGCGATCCGCCCAGACCCCGACCAGGGGCGCCGTGATCCCCAGGGCCAGGGGGAGCAGCAGCAGCCTGAGGCCGGCCAGGGCGGGGCTCAGGCCCTGGCCGGCCTCGAGCAGGAAGGTGAAGGCGAAGAGGCAGCCGAAGAGGCTGAGGAAGGCCAGTAGCCCGGTCCCGATGCCGATGCCGAAGGCGCGGCGGCGAAAGAGCGAGAGGCGCATCAGGGGGGCCGCGGCCCGCGCCTCCCAGACGACAAAGCCGAGACCGGCAAGGAGCGCCAGCAGGAGGCAGCCGACGATGGCCGGGCTGCTCCAGCCCAGCTCGACGCCGAAGGAGAGCGCCACCAGCAGCCCGGTCGTGGCGAGGAAGAAGAGGCCGATGCCGGGCCAATCCATGGGCTGCCGCTCCGAGAGTTCGCGGCTTCGCGGCAGGAGGAACCAGCCTAGGCCCAGCCCGATCAGGCCGGCTGGGACGGTGACGAAGAAGATCCAGCGCCATCCCCCCAGGACCAGCAGCAGGCCGCCCAGCGCCGGGCCGACGCAGAGGCCCAGGGCCTGGGCCGCTCCCTGCACCCCCAGGCCCCTGGCCACCTTGCCCCGGGGCATGGATTGCACCACGAGGGCGACGCTGTTGGCCTGGAGGGCGGCGGCTCCCAGTCCCTGAAGGACCCGGAAGCCGGCCAGGAGGGGAAGGCTGGGCGCCAGGCCGCAGAGGGCGCTGCCGACGATGAAGACCGCGAAACCGTAGATGTACAGGAGCTTGTGGCCGACCATGTCGGCAAAGCGCCCGACGGCGGTGACGAGGGCCACCAGGGTCAGCAGGTAGGCCAGCGGTACCCACTCGACGGCGCCCAGGTCGGTGTGGAAATGGCGCTGGATGGACGGCAGCGCGATGACGACGATGCTCGAGTCCAGCTGACCCATGAAGGCGCCGACGCAGACGGTGGCGACCACGAGCCAGTGGGCCCCCGGGTAGCTGGCGACCCGCCGCGGCCGGGCGGGCTCACGGAGCAGCCACCCGAAGGGTCCCCCGCTGGCGTCCGCGCCGGCGGCAGGCGCTGGCGCCGGGGACCGCCCGCGACCTTCCGTGGGTGGTCGGCCTAGCGCCTAGCGCGGCCCTGGCCGGGGGGCCGGGCGTCGGAGGCGGGGAGGAACAAGGGGGACTCCTGCGCCCACCCCGGCCCAGGGGTCGGGGTCGGGGCCGGGCGAGGTTGCTGCTGGCCCCAAATGTAGTGCCGCATAATCGCCCATCGTGGCCGTTAGCGTTCCCCTGGAGGTCGACGTCGAGGCTGCCCGCACCATGATCGCGGGCGGGGCACCGCTGCTGGACGTTCGCGACGCCGGCGAGCGCCAGCAGCGACGTATCCCCGGCGCCCTCTGGATCCCCATCGAGGAGCTGGCCCAGCGCTGGCGGGAGCTGCCCCCGGAGGGGACCCTGGTGGTCCACTGCGCGGCGGGCTCACGAAGCTACCGAGCCACCAAGTTCCTGCGGGAGCAGGGGCGGCTCGCCACCTCCATGGTGGGCGGCCTCAGCGAGTGGGAGGCGAGGGGCCTGCCGACCGAGAGCGGACCCGCGGCGGGATCCTGAGCCGACCCGGGTGCGGACCAGACCTGCCGAGCGCGCCGCCCACCTCGCCGGACTCCCTCTTAGCTTCGAGGTGAGAGCATTGTCCCGATGGCGCGCAGTCTCGAGTCCGCCCCAGTGAGCTCCGCTGGGCGGCTGCCCCGGGCGGGGAGCGAGCTCGACGACCTCTGCATCAACACCATCCGGACCCTCGCCATCGACGCCGTGGAGAAGGCCAACTCGGGGCACCCCGGGCTGCCCATGGGCGTGGCCCCGGCGGCCTACGTGCTCTGGACGCGCTTCCTGCGCCACAACCCCAAGGACCCCGCCTGGCCCGATCGGGACCGCTTCGTGCTCTCGGCCGGGCACGGCTCCATGCTGCTCTACGCGCTGCTCCACCTGACCGGGTACGACCTTCCCCTGGAGCAGCTGCAGCAGTTCCGGCAGTGGGGCTCCAGGACTCCGGGGCACCCCGAGCGCGGACTCACCCCGGGGGTTGAGGTGACCACCGGGCCCCTGGGGCAGGGATTCGGCAACGGCGTCGGCATGGCCATCGCCGAGCGCCACCTGGCCCACCGCTACAACCAGCCCGGGGCGACCGTGGTCGACCACCGCACCTTCGTCCTCTGCAGCGACGGGGACCTCATGGAGGGGGTCAGCTCCGAGGCCGCCTCCCTGGCCGGGCACCTGGGCCTGGGCAAGCTCGTCTGCCTCTACGACGACAACCACGTCTCCCTCGACGGGCCCACCTCCCTCGCCTTCACCGAGAACGTGCTGGAGCGCTTCGGTGCCTACGGCTGGCAGGTGCAGCGGGTGGAGGACGCGACCCTCGACCTGGACGGCATCGCGGGCGCCATCGAGGCCGCCATCGACGACGACCAGCGCCCCTCCCTGATCGCGCTGCGGACCCACATCGGGTACGGCGCGCCCCACAAGCAGGACACGAACGCGGCCCACGGCTCCCCCCTGGGGGCGGAGGAGGCGGCCGGCGCCAAGCGGGCCTACGGCTGGGATCCCGCCCGGACCTTCTACGTCCCGGAGCCCGCGCTGACCCACTTCCGGGAGGCGCTGGAGCGAGGCGAGAGGCTGGAGGCGGAGTGGAACGAGCGCTTCTGCGGCTGGTGCGAGGGCCAGCCCGAGCTGGCCTACGAGTGGCGCACCGCCCAGGCGGGAGAGCTGCCCGCGGGCTGGGAGGAGGCACTCCCCAGCTGGGCGCCCGGCGCGGACCCCCTCGCCACCCGCAGCTCCGCCGGCAAGGCGCTGGAGGCGCTCAGCCGGCGCATCCCCTGGATCCTGGGCGGCGACGCCGATCTCTCGGAGTCGACCAAGACGGCGATCCCCGACGGCGGGGACTTCGACGGCCACACCGGGGCCGGGCGCAACCTGCACTTCGGGGTCCGGGAGCACGCCATGGGAGCCGCCTGCAACGGCATCGCCGCCCACGGCGGCCTGCGACCCTACAGCGCCACCTTCTTCACCTTCTCCGACTACCAGCGCCCCTCGGTCCGCCTCTCCGCCCTCTCCCACCTGGGCGTGGTCTGGGTCTACACCCACGACAGCGTGGGCCTCGGCGAGGACGGACCCACCCACCAGCCGGTCGAGCACCTGGCCGCGCTGCGCGCCATCCCCGGCCTGGTCGTGCTCCGTCCCGGGGACGCCAACGAGTCGGCCTGGGCCTGGGCGGTGGCGTTGGAGCGCCAGCACCAGCCCACCGCGCTCGTCCTCAGCCGGCAGAACCTGCCCGTGCTGGAGGGAACCCAGCGACTGGCGCCGGACGGCGTCGGCCGCGGCGCCTACGTCCTGCTCGAGGCCGAGGGCGGGTGCTCCTGCATCCTCATCGGGACCGGGAGCGAGCTCTCCATCTGCGTCGAGGCGTGGGCGCTGCTCCAGGCCCAGGGCGTGGGCACGAGGGTGGTCAGCATGCCCTCGATGGAGCTGTTCGCGGCCCAGCCCCGGGAGTACCGCGACGAGGTGCTGCCGCCCGGGGTCCGGGCCCGGGTCTCGGTCGAAGCCGGGGTGGAGCAACCCTGGTGGCGCTGGGTGGGGGAGAGGGGGGCCATCGTCGGCGTCAACCGCTTCGGCGCCTCGGCGCCCTACCAGACCATCTACCGCAACCTGGGCCTGACCCCGGAGGCGGTGGAGGCGGCGGCGCGGAGGCTGCTGGGCCCAGAAGGAGGTGCTCGGGATGGCTAAGACCTCCCTGCAGCGGCTCGGTGACGAGGGCCAGAGCGTCTGGTACGACAACCTGAGCCGCGACCTGCTGCGGCAGGGCGAGCTGCGGCGCCTGATCGGTCTGGGCGTGGTCGGCGTCACCGCCAACCCGACCATCTTCGAGAAGGCGGTCTCACAGAGCGAGGCCTACGACGACGAGATCAGGCGCCTGGCCCTGGCCGGGCGCTCGGCGGAGGAGATCTACGACCAGATGATCGTGGACGACGTGCGCAGCGCCTGCGACGAGCTCAGGGCGGTCCACGAGGCGAGCCAAGGGACCGACGGCTTCGTCAGCCTGGAGGTGGCCCCGGACCTGGCCCACCGACCCGAGGAGACGGTGGAGGCGGCCAAGCGCTACGTCGCCGCCGTCGACCGTCCCAACCTCATGATCAAGATCCCCGGCACCGTCGAGGGCGTGGCGGCGGTCGAGGAGGCCCTCTTCCAGGGGCTCAGCATCAACGTGACCCTGATCTTCGCGGTGGCGCGCTACCGGGCCGTCACCGAGGCCTACTGCCGGGCCCTGGAGAGGCGTCTCGAGGCCGGCCTTCCCATCCGCCAGCTGCGCTCGGTGGCCAGCTTCTTCGTCAGCCGGGTCGACACCGAGGCCGACTCCCGCCTGGGCGACATGGCCAGTGCGGCCGGGGCGGAGCTGCGCCGGGAGCTGGAGGCGTGCCAGGGCAAGGCCGCCATCGCCAACGCGGCGGTCGCCTACGAGGCCTTCGCCGAAGTCTTCCGGGGTGAGCGCTTCCGGGCCCTGGCGCAGGCGGGGGCGGCCGTCCAGCGACCGCTGTGGGCCAGCACCAGCACCAAGAACCCCGCCTACCGCGACGTCCTCTACTGCGAGGAGCTGATCGCGCCGGACACCGTCGACACCATGCCTCCCAGCTCCATCGAGGACTTCCTGGACCACGGGCGGGTCCGCCCCACCCTGGTCGACCACATCCCCGACGCGGCCCGGGAGCTGGAGCGGATGCGGCGCCTCGGCGTGGACATCGACGACGTGACGGCGGTGCTCGAGACCAAGGGGGTGGAGAGCTTCGCCGCCTCCATGACCAAGCTCCTCCAGGAGGTGGACGTCAAGCGCGCCAAGTTCGCCGGACGCGGGCTCGTGGCCTCGCCTCGGACCCAGGTCAGCTCGACGCCGGTGCTGGCCACCCTGGAGGCAGGCCAGGCCGCCGACTCCATCGCGGACGCCGGGCGGCGCCTGGCCGAGGAGAACGCGGCGGCGCGTCTCTGGGACCACGACGTGGACCTCTGGCCGGGCGACGCCGCGGCCCGCCAGGAGATCGGCCACCGGCTCGGCTGGCTCGGGGAGCCGGAGCGCCAGCGGGCGACCGTGGGTCGCCTGCGCGAGTTCCAGGGCTGGGTCAGGGACCAGAACCTGAGCCACGCGCTGCTGGTCGGGATGGGCGGCAGCAGCCTCTGCCCCGAGGTGCTGCGGGCCACCTTCGGGCCCCAGCCCGGCTTCCCCGAGCTGCTGGTGCTCGACTCCACCTCCCCGGACCAGATCGAGTCCGTCCGGCGCGCCATCGACCCGGCTCGGACCCTTCTGCTGGTGGCGTCGAAGAGCGGCGGGACGGCCGAGACGCTGGCCCACTGCAGCTTCTTCCACGCCCTCTGGGAGCAAGCCCTGGGGGCCGACGCCGGCAACCACTGCGTGGCCATCACGGACCCGGGGACGGGCCTGGAGAAGCTCGCCCACGATCTAAATTTCCACCAGGTGTTCGCGGCCAATCCGGACATCGGCGGGCGCTACAGCGCGCTCTCCGACTTCGGTCTCGTGCCCGCCGCGACCATGGGCGTGGACCTAGAGCAGCTCCTGGCCGGTGCCATCTCCATGACCGGGGCCTGCTTCTCCGACGCCCCGTCAGCGCCCCAACCGGGGCCGGGCGCCCAGCTGGCGGCGATCCTCGCCGGGGCGGCGGCCGGAGGCCGCGACAAGGTGACCGTGGTCGCCGACCGCGGGCTGGCCGAGCTTCCCACCTGGGTGGAGCAGTTGCTGGCCGAGTCCACCGGCAAGCTGGGCAAGGGGCTGGTCCCGGTCGTGGGCGAGCCCCGGATGGAGGCCTCCGCCTACGGTGCCGACCGCCTCTTCGTGCACCTCCAGCTGGAGGGCGACACCGAGCCCGAGATGGGTCCCTGGCTCGACTCCCTGGCGGCCGCCGGTCACCCGGTGGCGCGCATCCCGACCGCCCACCCGCTCGACCTGGGAGCCGAGTTCTACCGCTGGGAGGTGGCCACGGCACTGGCGGGGAGCCTCATCGGCATCGACGCCTTCGACCAGCCCAACGTCCAGGAGAGCAAGGACAACACCGCCAAGCTGCTGCAGCAGTGGGAGGCCCAGGGTCGCCTGCCGGAGCCGGCCGTGGACGTCATCGACGGCGCCGTCCGGGTCGCCGGCGCCCCCGGGGCCGGGAGTTTGGAACAGGCTCTGGCGGAGTGGCTGCGCGGGCTCGCTCCCCCTTACTACCTGGCCGTCATGGCCTACCTGCCGATGCGGCCCGATCATCCCGAGGACGCCACCGTCATCGAGCGGCTCAGGGCCGGCCTGGTGCGGGCCAGCGGCTGCGCCACCACTTTCGGCTTCGGCCCCCGCTTCCTCCACTCCACCGGCCAGCTGCACAAGGGTGGACCGGCGACGGCGGCCTTCCTCCAGATCACCGGCGCCAACCAGGTCGACCTCGACATCCCGGGCAAGCCCTACAGCTTCGGGGTGCTGCAGCAGGCCCAGGCGCTGGGCGACTACCAGGCCCTGACCGGGCGGCAGCGCCGCGTGCTCAGGGTGCGCTGCGACGACGTGGGTCGGGGCCTGAGCCAGCTGGCCGAGGCGGTGGAGCGGCTGCGGGTCGCGGTAGGCGGCTGAGGGAGGCTTTGCCGTGCAGATTGCTCTGATCGGGCTGGGGAAGATGGGCGGGAACATGGTCGAGCGGCTGCTGGGTGGCGGCCACCAGGTGGTGGCCTTCGACCGCGACCCGGCGGCGGTGGAGCGCGCCGTCTCCGCCGGGGCCACCGGGGCCAGCTCGCTCGGCGACGTGGTGGCAAAGCTGCAGCCTCGCCGCGTGGTCTGGCTGATGGTTCCCTCGGGGGCCCCGGTGGACGGGTCGCTGGACCAGCTCCTGCCCCTGCTCCAAGTGGACGACATCATCGTCGACGGCGGCAACTCCCACTACACCGACTCCCAGCGCCGGGCGCAGCGCTGCGCCGAGAGCAAGGTGGCCTTCCTGGACGCAGGCACCTCGGGTGGCGTCTGGGGTCTCAAGGTGGGCTACTGCCTGATGGTCGGCGGGGAGCAGGGTGCCTTCGACTACGTGGCTCCCGCCCTGGCCACCCTGGCGCCCCCGGACGGCTACCTGCGGGTCGGCCCCAGCGGCGCCGGCCACTACGTGAAGATGGTCCACAACGGGATCGAGTACGGCATGCTCCAGGCCTACGCTGAGGGCTTCGAAGTGCTCCAGAGCTCCCAGTTCCAGCTCGACCTGGGGGCCATCGCCCACCTCTGGGACCAGGGCAGCGTGATCCGTTCCTGGCTTCTGGAGCTGACCGAGCTGGCCCTCGCCGACGATCCCGGGCTGGCCCAGATCCGGGGCTACGTGGACGACACCGGGGAGGGCCGCTGGACGGTGCTGGAGGGTCTCCAGGAGAACGTCCCGACGCCGGTGCTGGCGCTGTCCCTGATCATGCGCATCCGCTCCCGGCAGGACCAGTCCTTCGCCGCCAAGTACGTGGCCGCCCTGCGCAACCAGTTCGGCGGTCACGCCGTCAAGCGGGACTGAGGGCCGGATCGCAGGGTGGGGGAGAAGGAGGGCGAGCTCAGGCCTCGGGTCCTGGTCCAGCCCGACCCCGAGTCGCTGGCCCGCTTCGCCGCCGAGCAGCTGGCCCGGGAGATGCGGGAGGCCGTCTCCCAACGGGGCGAGTGCGTCGCCGCCCTGCCCGGAGGCTCCACCCCGGGGGAGGCGCTGGAGCTGCTGGCGGCGGAGCCGGGCCTGGACTGGGCCCGGGTCGTGGTCCTGCCCGGTGACGAGCGGATGGTGGACGTCTCCAGCCCCGAGTCCAACGAGGGGCTGCTGCGGCGCTCCCTGCTGGAGCGGATCCGCGCCGACCGGCCCATGCTGCTGAGCTGGGGGGTGGAGCCGGGACTGGGGCCGGAGACGCTGGTGCAGCGTTTCGAGGGGCGCCTGTTGGGGGTCCTGCCCTTCGTCGAGGGCCGGCCCCAGCTGGACCTGCTGGCCCTGGGGCTGGGGGGTGACGGCCACACCGCCTCGCTCTTCCCGGGACGCGCCTACCCGGACGCGGCCGTGGTCCTGGCCAGCCGCAACCCCGAGGGCCAGTAGCGCCTCAGCCTGGGCCCGCTGGTGCTGCGGGCGGCGCGCCGGACCCACTTCCTGGTCCGGGGCGAGGCCAAGGCCGGGATCCTCGCCCAGGTAGTCCGCGGCGACTATGACCCGGTGCGCTGGCCGGCCCAGCTGGTGGCCCGCAACGTCCCCGGGTGCGAGGTCTGGTGCGACGCCGCGGCGGCCGCCGAGCTGGAGGCCGGCCCTTGACCCAGCTGGCGCCCTCGATCCTGGCGGCGGACTTCGGTCACCTGGCCTCGGAGGTGCAGGCGTGCGAGCAGGCCGGGGCCCAGCGCCTCCACGTCGACGTCATGGACAACCACTTCGTGCCCAACCTCACCATGGGTCCGGACGTGGTCGCGGCCTGCCGTCGGGCCTGCCGGCTGCCGATCGAGGTGCACCTCATGGTGGAGCGGCCGGACGGAATCCTGCCCGCCTTCGTGGCCGCCGGCGCCGGCCTGCTCACGGTCCACTACGAGGCCTGTCCCCAGCTTCACCGCAGCGTCGAGCTGGTGCGGCGCCAGGGGGCCCGGGTGGGGGTGGGGATCAACCCGGCGACGCCGGTCGCCTCCCTGGTAGATATTCTCCCCGAGGTCGACCTGGCCCTGGTCATGTCGGTCGACCCCGGCTTCGGAGGACAGGACCTGCTGCCCTCCAGCCTGGGCAAGGTGCGCCGCCTGGTGCGGCTGCTGGAGGAGATGAGGCTGAGCTGCGAGGTCGAGCTGGACGGCGGCGTGGACGCCGCCAACGCGGCCGAGTGCGCCCGCGCCGGTGCCACCGTGCTGGTGGCCGGGACCGCGGTCTTCCACGCCGAGGGCGGGACGGGCGCCGGCGTCACCTGCCTCCTGGAGCGGCTGCGGGGAGCCTCCGGAGGGGCCGCGTGACCGGGACCGAGCCCGGCGCCGGGGCCGCCGCGCTGTCCGTCCCCCAGCACCAGACGCTGCCCGCCGAGGTGCGCGAGGCCTTCGTCGGGGTGGAGCGCAAGTGCTCCGTCTTCATCTTCCCCCAGCTCCGCCAGCTCGGAGCCGGGGCCGCTGTGGCCCGCCTCCAAGAGCGCGCCTCAGAGCTCGCGGGGCGCGCCGCGGAGGGCCAGCACGAGGGCCTCGCCGCCGCCTACCAGGAGCTCCTGGGCGAGGCCCAGGCGGCTCTCCGCGAGGCCCGGGCCGAGGAGGTCCAGCTCGAGGTCGAGCAGCGCCAGGAGCGCCGCTCGGAGGGCCGCCTCCAGTCCAGTCTCGAGGCGGCCAAGGCGCAGCTGCCGGCGGCCCGCATGGGCAGGCTGAGGCAGCAGCTGGAGGAGCTCGGGGAGAGCGCCGGGGCGGCCCAGCGGAGCGAGCTGGTGGAGGCCGCCATCTCCGAGTGGGAGCGGCTCAGCCAGGTGCGCCAGGCGCGGGAGGCGGAGCGGCTGGCCGACCGCGCCCACTCGCCGCTGCGGCCGCGAGAGAGGGAGACGGCGAGGAGCCGACGCGCGCTCCGGGACCGGGATCTCGTGGTCGAGCTGGCCCGTTCCTTCGGGCGGGACGGAGCCGAGGAGGGCGGATCAGCGCGTCAGTGACGCGCCGCCACCTCCAGCTCCAGCGCCTCGCCCTCCTCGGCCTCGATGCTGACCCAGTCCGGCTGGCCCAGCAGCCGACTCACCTCGACCATGATCCGCCCCTGGGCGTCGAAGACCGCGTCCTGGACCCGGTCGATGCTGGGCCGGCTGGTGGAGACCACCTGGGCCAGGTCCGGGTCCTCCTGCGCCACCTCGGCGTGGCGCAGCTGCTCCGTGATCTGGGGCGGCACGACCCGGCGCTCCCGGATGCGGGCGTCCTCGAGGTCGGCGAGGACCCGGTCCAGGTGCTCCAGGTGGGAGCGGTAGCGGCGCAGGATCCGGCTCTTGGAGAAGTTGTCGCGCTGACGGCGGAGGATCTCGTGCCTGGTGGCGCGGAAGCGGTTGTCTCGCTCTGAGGTCATCATCTGGGGTTGCTTCCCTCTCGGAGTGCTCGACTCCGGAACTGTTCGCTCTTTGAGTCCGACCAGGGGCCGGGCTCCGGGTGTCTCAACGGCGCGGACTCAGGCTTGGTTACCCGGTGCTCCCCGCCACCCGGTGCCGTCGCGGCGGCCCCGCGACGTGTCTCGATTATACCCCAGAAGAGCGCGAATTCCAAGCGCTTTTCGGCCCAGAAAGATGTGTGTTTGTTTAGATTCCTTGCGGATTTTCTTTCGCTCTCTAAACCGTCACCGTGGCTGTCTTTCCCGTCGCCCCGGGCGCTCCCCGGCGTCGTCCATGCCCAGCACCTAAACTGGGACCCATGGCATCAGCAGCCGGGACCGGGAGAGCCCGGCGCTCCAGGGCCCCCCGATCCGGCGCTGGAGATCGGCTGCCGCTGGGCCTGACCCCGGCCCAGTGCCGCCACATGTACCGCCAGCTGGTCCTCATCCGTCGCTTCGAGGAGCACGCCGCCGAGGCCTACGCCCAGGCCAAGATCGGGGGCTTCCTCCACCTCTACATCGGCGAGGAGGCGGTCGCGGTGGGCGCCATCAACGCGGTTCGCGAGACCGACCACCTGCTGACCCACTACCGGGACCACGGCTACGCCCTGGTAAGGGGCTGCGATCCCAAGGCCTGCATGGCGGAACTGTTCGGGCGCGAGGACGGGCTCTGCCACGGCCGGGGCGGGTCCATGCACCTGGCCGAGGCGGCGCGCCACTTCTGGGGCGGCTACGCCATCGTCGGCTCCCACATCCCCATCGGCGCCGGCATGGCCTACGCCATGCAGTACCAGGAGCGGGACGAGGTCGTCCTCGACTTCTTCGGGGACGGCGCCACTGGCAACGGCATCTTCCACGAGGGCCTCAGCATGGCCGCGCTCTGGAACCTGCCCGTCATCTTCATCTGCGAGAACAACCTCTACGGCATGGGCGCGACCCTGGCCGAGGAATCGCCCGTCAGCGAGATGCGGATCAAGGCCGAGGGCTACACCATGCCCAGCATCCAGTGCGACGGCATGGACGTGCTCTCCGTCTACGAGGCCCTGGGGAAGGCCGCCGAGCACTGCCGGAGCGGCAAGGGACCCTACTTCGTGGAGGCCATGACCTACCGCTTCCGGGGCCACTCCATGGCCGACCCCGAGCTCTATCGGGACAAGAGCGAGGTCCAGCGCTGGCGCGTGCGCGACCCCATCCCCAGCTTCGGGGACTGGTGCGTGGAGCACGGCGTCTGCAGCTCCCAGGAGCTGGCCCAGATCAACGAGGAGGTGGAGGGCGAGATGCTGGAGGCGGTCGCCTTCGCCGAGCAGTCGCCCTGGCCGGACCCGGCCGAGGTGGGGCGCTGGATCTACGCCAAGCCCATCGACCCGGAGTCGCCGGCGCGCTCCGAGGGGGCCGGCGCGGCGGTCCCGCTGACCAGCGACGCGGGCGTCTGACGGTGAGCCTGGTCAGCTACCGGGACGCCGTCCGCAGCGCCCTCCGGGACGAGATGCTCCGCGACCAGCGGGTCATCCTCATGGGCGAGGACATCACCGGCTACGGCGGCTCCTACGCCGTCACCAAGGGCCTGGTGGAGGAGTTCGGCCCCAAGCGGGTGATGGAGACCCCCATCGCCGAGGCCGGCATCGTCGGCTTCGCCGTGGGGGCGGCCATGGGGGGGCTGATCCCGGTGGCCGAGCTGATGACCGTCAACTTCGCCCTGCTGGCCCTGGACCAGATCGTCAACAGCGCCGCCAAGTGCCACTACATGTTCGGTGGGCAGTGGTCGGTGCCGCTGGTGGTGCGCACCGTCTCCGGCTTCGGCCAGCTCGGCCCCACCCACTCCCAGACCTTCGAGGGCTGGTTCGCCTCCGTGCCCGGCCTCAAGGTGGTGATGCCGGCGACCCCGGCCGACGCCCGGGGCCTGCTCCTGGCCGCCATCCGCGACCCGGACCCGGTCATCTTCATCGAGCACAGCCTGCTCTACAGCACCAAGGGCGAGCTGCCCGAGGGCGAGGCCGCCGACGAGGAGGTCCCCATCGGCAGCGCCAAGGTGGTGCGGGCCGGCACCGACGTCACCCTCGTGGCCTACTCCAGGATGCTGCTGCAGGCACTCCAGGCCGCCGAGGAGCTGGAGCGCAGCGACGGCGTCTCCTGCGAGGTGGTGGACCTGCGCACGCTGCGGCCGGTCGACTACCCGACCGTGGTGGAGTCGGTGCGGAGGACGCACCAGCTGGTGCTCTGCGGCGAGGACTGGCGCACCGGCGGCTTCGGCGCCAGCCTCCTCAGCGAACTCTCCGACCGCTGCTTCGACGACCTCGACGCCCCCATCCAGCGGGTGGCCAGCCCCGACGTCCCCATGGCCTACTCCCGGCAGCTGGAGCGGTCCCTGATCCCGACCAGCGACGAGGTGGTGGAAGTGGTCCGGCGGCTCAACTGATGGCCTACGAGGTCACCATGCCCCAGATGGGCTACGACATGACCGAGGGCTCCATCAATCGCTGGCTGGTGGCCGAGGGCGAGAGCGTCACCCGGGGCGACGTGATCGCCTCCATCGCCACCGAGAAGGCGGACATCGACATCGAGGCGTACGCCAGCGGCGTCTTGCGCAAGATCCTGGTCGAGCCCGGGGTCAAGGTCCCCGTGGGCCAGGCCATCGCCATCATCGGCGAGGCCGACGAGGAGCTCCCGGCCCCTGAAGGGACCCCGCCCGGTCCGCCCGCAGGCGCCCGGGAGCCGGCGTCCCAGACCCCGGGCGAGGAGGCCCGCGAGCCCCAGGGGAACGGCCGGGGCGGGGCCATCCCGGTGCCGGACTGGGCCCAGCAGCTGGCGGCCCCGGAGACCTCGCCGCCAGCGGCGGGAAGCCCGGCCAGCCCCGGCCCCGCCGGGGACAGGATCAAGGCCAGTCCCCTGGCCCGGCGCCGGGCCCGCGACCTGGGGCTCAGCCTGGAGCGGGTCCAGGCCAGCGGCCCGGGAGGCAGGATCCGGGCCGAGGACGTGGAGCTGGCGGCCCAGGGGATGGCCCCCGCGGCGGCGGCCGCCCCGGCGCTGGCGGGTGCCCCGCCGGTGGACGCCGGCGATCCCTTCGAGCTGGTTCAGCTCTCCCGCATGCGCGAGGCGACGGCCCGCCGCATGGGCGAGGCCAAGGCCGGGATCCCCCACTTCTACCTCAGCACCGAGGTCGACATGGCGGAGCTGCTGCGGCTGCGCTCGGAGCTGAACCAGCTCGGCGTCGCCGACCTCCCCAAGTTCTCGGTGACCGACTTCGTGATCCGCGCCATGTCCCTCACCCTGCAGCGCTACCCCAACCTCAACGCCGCCTGGGCGGGGAACGGGCTGCGCCGCTTCAGCGCCAGCAACATCGCACTGGCGGTGGCGCTGCCGGAGGGCCTGGTGGCCCCGGTGCTGCGCAACTGCGAGGGCCTGGGGCTGTCCGAGCTGGCCCGCCGCGCCCACGACCTGGCCGCCCGGGCCAAGGTCAACAAGCTCCGGGCGGAGGAGCTCTCGGGTGCCCACACCGCCATCAGCAACCTGGGCACGTTCGGGGTCAGCCAGTTCGCCGCCATCATCACCCCGGGCCAGGGCAGCGTCCTCGCCGTGGGCGAGGTGAGGGACCTGGCGGTGGTCTCGGGCGGCCAGGTGGTCGCGGGCAAGCGCATGGCCATGACCCTCGCCATCGACCACCGCGTGACCGACGGCGCCCAGGCGGCCGAGGCGCTGGCCCACCTGCGCTGGTGCCTGGAGCACCCCACCGCTTGCCTGGTCTAGGCCGGCCCCGGGCGGGGAGGGAGCGGCCCTGAAGGACCTGGCCATAGTCGGCTCCGGGCCGGGGGGCTACGTGGCCGCCATCCGGGCCGCGCAGCTGGGCATGGCGGTGACGCTGGTGGAGGAGGCGGAGACCCTGGGCGGGATCTGCCTCAACTGGGGCTGCATCCCCTCCAAGGCGCTCCTGCGGAACGCCGAGGTGCTGCGCCTGGTCCAGGGCTCAGAGGCCTTCGGGATCACCCGGGGTGAGGTGCGGGCCGACTTCGACGCCGCCATCACGCGCAGTCGCGAGGTGGTGGCGCGCCTGGTCCAGGGCGTGGCCTTCCTGATGCGCAAGAACGGGGTCGAGGTGGTCCAGGGCCGGGCCCGGGTGACCTCGGAGCAGACGCTCGAGATCTCACCCTCGGGCCAGCGCCTGGCGGCCTCGCAGATCCTCCTCGCCATGGGCGCCCGGCCGCGCTCCCTGCCCGGGCTCAGCCCCGACGGGCGCAGCGTCTTCACCTACCGCGAGGCCCTGGAGCTGCGCCGCCTGCCCCGCAGCTGCGTCATCGTGGGCGGCGGCGCCATCGGGGCCGAGTTCGCCTACGTCTACGCCGCCTACGGGGTCAAGGTCACCATCGTCGAGGCCCTGGACCGGCTCCTGCCCCAGGAGGACGAGGACATCTCCAAGGAGCTGACCCGGCACTTCCAGCGCCAGGGCATCGAGGTCCGGGCGGGGGCCATGATCCAGCGCTCGGAGCGGGGCGGCGAGGGCTGGCGGCTCTCCCTGCCCAGCGGCGAGGTGCTGGAGACGGAGATGGTGCTCTGCGCCACCGGGGTCCAGGCCAACGTCGAGGGCCAGGGGCTGGAGGAGCTGGGCGTGGGCCTGGAGCGGGGCTTCGTCAAGGTCGACGACCACATGCGAACCAACGTCCCCGGCGTCTTCGCCATCGGCGACCTGGTCGGGCCGCCCCTGCTGGCCCACGCCGCCAGCGCCGAGGGCGTGATCGCGGTCGAGACCGCCGCCGGCCGCGAGGTGGCCCCGCTGGACCCGGTCCAGGTGCCGCGCTGCACCTACTGCCTTCCCCAGGTCGCCTCCACCGGTCTGACCGAGGCCCAGGCCAAGGAGCGCGGCCACCAGGTCCGGGTGGGCAAGTTCCCCTTCAGCGCCAGCGGCAAGGCCATCGCCATGGGCGAGACGGCGGGCTTCGTCAAGACCGTGGTGGACGCCGCCTCGGGCCGCCTGCTCGGGACCCACGCCATCGGCGCCGAGGTCACGGAGCTGCTGCCGGAGATGGTCATGGCCGCCTGGGCGGGTGTCCGGGCCGACCAGTTCGAGGCCCTGGTGCACGCCCACCCGACCCTCAGCGAGAGCCTCAAGGAGGCGGCCCTGGCCGCCGACGGGCTGGCCATCCACATCTAGCCGACCGGGCGGGCGCGGCGGCGGCGGCTAGGCTGGGTCGATGCCGGTCGCCTGGCTCGCCCCATCCCTCCTCTCCCTCGCCACCCTGAGGAACGGGGAGGGCTGGCTCCAGATCTCCGAGTTGGGGCTGGCGCTCCTGCTCTCGGCCTCGATCGGGCTGGAGCGAGAGATCCGGCAGAAGAGCGCGGGCCTGCGCACCCACACCCTGGTCGGGGTCGGGGCCGCCCTCTTCATGCTCATCAGCAAGTACGGCTTCACCGACGTCCTGGTCCCCAACCAGGTCATCCTCGACCCCTCCCGGGTGGCGGCCCAGATAGTCACCGGGGTCGGCTTCCTCGGTGCCGGGCTGATCTTCGTCCGCCACGACGTCGTCAAGGGTCTGACCACCGCCGCCGCCGTCTGGGTCACGGCCGCGGTGGGGGCGGCGGCCGGCGCTGGCCTGCCCTGGCTGGCGCTGGCCACGACCGGCGTCTACTTCATCGTGGCCATGATCTTCTACCCCGTGGCCCGCCACCTGCCCAAGTCGGCCACCGCGGTCTCGGTGATCCGGGTCCGCTACCCCGAGGGCCAGGGCGTGCTCCGGCAGGTGATCGAGCACGTGACCCGGCGTGACTTCACCATCGCGCAGCTCTCCACCCGGACCACGGCCGAGCTGGAGCGCGAGGCGGGGGCGGAGCCGGAGGAGGGGGCGCAGCGGCCCACCGTCGAGGTGCTGCTCCAGCTCCATGGCCGGGGCTCGGTGCACCACCTGGCCGCCTCGCTGGCCGAGATCCCCCACGTCCAGGCGGTGGTGGCCAACGACGCCAACGTGGTCGACGAGTCGGCCTGAGGAGTCCCTAGAGGCCGGTGATCCGGACCCCCGTCTGGGCCCGGTGGAGGCGGTTGAGGCGCAGCAGCAGCGGCGTCAGCGGCTCCACCAGGGCGGCGGCGGCGAGGGGGCCGGCGTCGAGCGGTCGCAGCCCGGTGATGGTGGCCAGGAGGCGGCCCACCTCGGCCTTGGCCGGGGCGTCGTCGGCGCAGACCAGCGTGTCCTCCTCGATGGCGCTGTCGAGGTCCGCCAGCCGGGGCCCGCTCACGGTGTGGAGCGCGGCCACCACGCGCGTCCCGGGGCAGCTCCGCTCCAGGGCCTGGGCGGCCGAGCCGGCCGCCACCGGCAGCGGGTAGGGGAGACGGTCGCGGAACTCCATGGGCACGGCGGTCGAGACCAGCACCTTGCCCGCCAGCGAACGCCGCAGCGGCTCCACGGTCGCCGCCACCGCGTCGTGGGGCAGGGTGACGAAGAGGATCTGGGCCGCCTCCGCCACCTCGGCGTTGGCCGCGCCGGTGACCAGGCCCGGGCCGCCCAGCGCCTGCTCCAGCTCGCCCGCCACGGCCCCGGCCCGCTCCCGCTCCCGGGAGCCGAGGAGCAGGGGGGAGCCGGCGCGGGCCAGGCGCAGGG
>JASHRA010000172.1 GCA_030038765.1 Candidatus Dormiibacterota bacterium
GTGCGGGCCCTCGAGGTGCGGCTCGGCCCGCGGGCGGAGAATGGAGGCCGCCCATGAGCTTCCCCGAGGAACGGCCCCGCCGGCTGCGCCGCACCCCGCTGCTGCGATCGCTGGTGCGGGAGACCCGGCTCCGGCCCTCGCAGCTGGTGCGGCCCCTCTTCGTCAGCGACGCGATCAAGGAGCGCCGTGAGGTGAGGGCCATGCCCGGCGTCTTCCAGGAGACCCAGGACTCGCTGCTGGCCGAGGCCCGCGCCTCCGTCGAGGCCGGCATCTCGACGCTGATCCTCTTCGGCATCCCGGCCAGCAAGGACGCCCAGGGCTCGGGCGCCTGGGCCCCGGCCGGGGTCATCCAGAAGGCGCTCCGTCGGCTCCGCTCCGAACTCGGCGGCGACGTCCTCCTGATCGCCGATAACTGCCTCGACGAGTACACCGACCACGGCCACTGCGGCGTCCTCGACGAGCAGGGGGAGATCGACAACGACGCCACCCTGGAGCTCTACGCCAGGGCGGCCGTCTCCCAGGCCGAGGCCGGGGCCGAGATCATCGCCCCCTCGGGCATGATGGACGGCCAGGTGGAGGCGATCCGCACGGCGCTGGACGACAACGGCTTCCCCGAGGTGGCCATCCTGGCCTACGCGGCGAAGTTCGCGTCCTGCTTCTACGGTCCCTTCCGGGAGGCGGCCGAGTGCGCCCCGCGCTTCGGCGACCGGCGCAGCTACCAGATGGACCCGGGCAACCGCCGCGAGGCCATGCGCGAGATCGAGCTGGACCTGGAGGAGGGCGCCGACATGGTCATGGTCAAGCCCGGCCTGCCCTACCTCGACGTGGTCCTGGAGGCGCGCCAGCGGGTCGAGCACCCGCTCGGCGTCTTCAGCGTCAGCGGCGAGTACGCCATGATCCGGGCCGCCGCCGCGGCCGGGGGCCTGGAGCTGCGCTCCGCCGTCCTGGAGTCCCACCTCGCCATGCGCCGCGCCGGCGCCGACTTCATCCTCACCTACTTCGCGCGCGAACTGGCCGGATGGCTCCGGGAGGAGGCGTGAGCGACCAGCCGCAGGCCCGTCCCTGGGCCCCGGCGCTGGCCGCCCTGCTGCTCCTCGGGGTGGTCGGGGCGGGCGCCTACTTCATCAACGTAGCCGCCACCAGGAGGATCCCCGCGGTGACCACCGCCGACTGCTCCAACGCCCGCTTCAGCGCTCCCCTCCAGCCCCTGGACCAGCCCGCCTCGGTCCACCACTACCAGCGCCAGCCCGCCTTCACCATCGACACCCAGCGCCTCTACGAGGCCACCATCAGCGGCCCTCGGGGCGACATCGTCATCTGCCTCGTGCCGGGCTGGGCGCCGATCACCGTCAACAGCTTCGTCACCCTGGCCCGCAACCACTTCTTCGACGGGCTGCTCTGGGCCCGCGACCCCTCCACCGCCCCCGGCGGGCCGGTGATCCAGGGGGGCAGTCCCAACAACGACCTCACCGGCGGCCCCGGCTACTACTTCAAGAGCGAGAAGGTGGTGAGCCCGCTCTACAAGAACGGCTCCTACCAGCCGGGAGCCGTGGCCATGGCCAACGCCGGGGCCAACACCAACGGCAGCCAGTTCTTCATCACCCTCTCCTCCTTCACCCTCTCTCCCGACTACAACCTCTTCGGCGAGGTCGTCTCCGGGCTCCAGGTGGCGGCCAAGGTCCGCAAGGGAGACCGCATGCAGGTCACCGTCAGAGAGCAGCTGCCCTGAGCCCGGGCGGCCGGCTCCGGCTGAGCCGCTCCCGGGCGGCCATGGAGCGGGCCCGGGAGCTCCTGCCCGGTGGGGTGAGCAGCCCGGTGCGCTCCTTCCGCGCCGTGGGGGGCACGCCGCCCTTCTTCAGCCGCGGCCAGGGCCCGCACCTCTTCGACCTCGACGGCAACCGCTACCTCGACATGGTGCTGGCCTACGGGCCGCTGATCCTGGGCCACCGCCACCCAGAGGTGGTGCGGGCGCTCACTGAGCAGCTGGAGCGGGGAACCGCCTTCGGCGGCCCCACCGAGGCCGAGGTCGAGCTGGCCTCCGAGATCCGCCGGCGCATGCCCTCGGTGGAGATGCTGCGCCTGGTCAACAGCGGCACGGAGGCGACCATGAGCGCCGTCCGCCTGGCCCGCGCCGCCACCGGGCGGGAGCTGCTGCTGAAGTTCGAGGGCTGCTACCACGGCCACAGCGACGCGCTCCTGGCCCAGGCCGGATCGGGGCTGGCCACGCTCTCCCTCCCCGGCTCCCCGGGCGTGCCCCGGGGGACCGTGGCCGACACCCTGGTGCTGCCCTACAACCGCCCCGAGGCGGTGGAGGCGGCCTTCCGCCAGGCGGGGGAGCGCATCGCCGCCGTGGTCGTGGAGCCGGTGCCGGGCAACATGGGCGTGGTCCTTCCCGGGGACGGCTTCCTCCAGCTCCTCCGCCAGCTCACCAGCCGCCACGGGAGCCTGCTCATCTTCGACGAGGTCATCACCGGCTTCCGCCTCGGCGCCGGCGGCGCCCAGGCCCTGCTCGGGGTGACGCCGGATCTCACCTGCCTCGGCAAGGTGATCGGAGGGGGCCTGCCGGTGGGCGCCTTCGGCGGCCGCCGGGATCTCATGTCCCAGCTGGCCCCCGAGGGGCCCGTCTACCAGGCGGGGACCCTGAGCGGCAACCCGCTGGCGGTGGCGGCCGGCCTGGCCACGCTGAGGGCTCTCTCTGCGGACGGCGTCTACCCTGGCCTCGAGCGCCTGGGAGCCGAGCTGGAGCGGGGGCTGACGGCGGCCGCGGCCGAGCGGGGGCTGCCCCTCCAGGTCAACCGGGTGGGCTCGATGCTGACCTTCTACCTCGCCGAGACGCCGGTCCGGGACCTGCCCGGCTCCCGCGCCAGCGACCACCGGGGCTTCTCGCTGCTGCACCGCGCGCTGCTCTCGCGGGGCGTCTTCTGGCCGCCCTCCGGGTACGAGTCCGCCTTCCTCTCCAGCAGCCACCGGGAGGAGGACCTGGAGCTGCTGCTTGAGGCCTTCGGGGCCGGCCTGGGGGAGCTCGCCGAGAGCCGCGGCCGGGCCTGACCGAGCGCCCTCGGGAGGGCCGGCCGAATTCAGGGCCGGTGCTATACTCCCGCCAGTTCGGTCACAAGCCCAGAGGCGGAGCTGGTTTTGGGAATCGACCACTGGTGGCTCATCCTGCTGGTGCTCTTGGTGGCGCTCTTGGTCTTCGGCCCCAAGCGTCTCCCCGAGTACGGGCACGCCCTCGGCCGCGCCATCCAGGAGTTCCGCCACGCCAGCCAGTCGGCGGCCGACGAGTTCCGTGCGGCGGCGGTCACGACCCCGCCCCCGGCTGAGCCGCCGGCGGCTCCCAGCGCACCCGTGGCCGAGCTGCCCGACCCCGCCGCCCCGGCGGCGGCGAGCCGCCCCGACCAAGCGGTCTGAAGACCGACCCGGGAGCTAGCGGTTGGCCACCGGCCAGCTAGCCGGAGAGGGCCTGGGCCGGGAGGTCCCCCGTCCCACCCCGGGCTCCGACGAGCGGGTCATGACCATCGTCGAGCACCTGGAGGAGCTGCGCCGGGTGCTGCTGGTGAGCCTGGGAGCCTGGCTCCTGGCCACCGCCGTCGCCTTCATCTTCAACCACCAGCTGATCTGGGTCCTGGAGCGTCCCCTGAGGGAGGCCCTGCTGCGCACCCACAGCCCCTTCGGCCAGGACGTGGTCGTCACCAGCCCCATCGAGGGGCTCTCCATACCGATCAAGGTGGCGGCCGTGGGCGGCCTGGTGCTCTCGCTCCCGGTCCTGGTCTGGCAGCTCTGGACCTTCGTCCGCCCCGGGCTGCGGCGCGCCGAGCGCAGCCTGGCCTTCCCCTTCATCTTCGGCACCCTCTTCTTCTTCGCCCTGGGGGGCGTCTTCGCCTACTTCATCCTCCCGATCGGGCTCAGCTTCCTCGCCACCTTCCTCGGCAGCAACGCCGTCTACCTCCCCGACCTGGGCGCCTACATCAGCTTCCTGGCCCTGGTGGTGGTGGTCTTCGGCATCACCTTCGAGCTGCCGGTGGCGCTCTGCGTCCTGGGCGCCGCCGGGATCCTCAGCAGCTCGCGCCTGCGCCACTGGCGCAAGGCCAGCTACTTCGTCATCGTGCTGGCGGCCCTGATCGTGACGCCGGGCGCGGACCCCTTCACGCCGACCTTCCTCTCCCTGGCCCTGGTCCTGCTCTACGAGGGGAGCATCCTGTTCATCGCCCATGCCCTGCACCACTGAGCGTGCGGGCTGAGGGGCGGGCGGCGGACCGGGTCCGCCCCCTGCGCCTGGAGACGGAGCTCCAGAGCTGGGCCGAGGGGGCGGCGCTGGTGCGCTGGGGCCAGACCACGGTGCTCTGCACCGCTACCGTGGAGGAGAGGGTCCCGCCCCACCGTCGCGGCTCCCACCTGGGCTGGGTCACGGCCGAGTACGGCATGCTGCCGCGGGCCACGCTGGAGCGGAACCCGCGCGAGCGCGCTCGCGTGGACGGGCGCGCCCAGGAGATCCAGCGCCTGGTCGCCCGCAGCCTCCGCGGCGGCGTCGACATGGCCCTGCTGGGGGAGCGCACGGTGATCGTCGACTGCGACGTGATCCACGCCGACGGCGGCACCCGCACGGCCTCGATTAACGGCGGCTTCGTGGCCCTGGAGCTGGCCTGCCGGCGCCTGCTGGAGGCGGGCATGGTGGCCCGGAGCCCGGTCCAGCGGGGCATCTCGGCGGTGAGCGTGGGCCTGGTCGACGGCGAGCTGCTGCTGGACCTCGACTACGCCGAGGACTCGCGGGCCGACACCGACCTCAACCTGGTCATGAGCTCGGGGGGGGAGATCATCGAGATCCAGGGCACGGCCGAGGGCCGGCCCCTGGCCCAGGAGCAGCTGGGCCAGCTGCTGGAGCTGGGGCGGCTCGGCATCGAGCAGATCTGGCCGATCCAGTCCGAGGCGCTGGGCGCGCGGCCGTGAGCGAGTCCGGGGGAGACCCGTGCCGCCCTTGACCCACGCCGTGGTCGCCAGCCGCAACCCGGGCAAGGCGGGCGAGCTGCGGCGGCTCTTCCGGGCCTCGGGTTGGAACCTGCTCCAGCTCGACCAGGCACCCGGCGGCGAGGCCCTCGACTGGGTCGAGGACGGGACCACCTACCGCGAGAACGCGCTCATCAAGGCTCGCGCGGTCCTGGCCGCGACCGGCATGGCGGCGCTGGGCGACGACAGCGGCCTGGAGCTGGCTGCCTTCGACGGCTGGCCGGGGCTGCGCACGGCGCGCTGGATGGGGGAGGGAGTGGGTGCGCAGCAGCTGCTCCAGGGCCTGATCCGCAAGCTGGAGCCGCTGCCGCCGGAGCAACGGCGGGCCACCTTCGTCTGCAGCCTGGCGCTGGCCCTGCCCGGGCCCCAGGGCGCCCGCGAGGTGCTGGCGGAGGCGCGCCTGCCGGGTACCCTGCTGGTCCAGCCCCGGGGACGCCTCGGCTTTGGCTACGACCCGATCTTCGTTCCCCTGGGGGAGCAGCGGGCGATGGCGGAGATGAGCCAGTCGCACAAGGACGCCATCAGTCACCGCGGCCAGGCGGCCCGCCAGCTGCTGGCCCGGCTGGAGCGGGAGGGCCTCGCGCCGGTCCCCTAGGCGCGGGCTCCGCCGCGGCCCCGCTTAGACTGACCCTGGCCCGGAGACGGGCCCGGGCCGACGCTGGTCGCCGACGGGGCGTGGCGCAGAGGTAGCGCACCTGCTTTGGGAGCAGGGGGTCCCCGGTTCGATCCCGGGCGCCCCGACCAGCCGCCGCCACCCGTGACCGAAGCGGCCGCTATGGTGACTCGAAGTGTCGCCGCAGACCCCCGCGGAGCCGGGCCCGGACGGGCGTCCCCGCTGCCGCTGGGCGTCGGGGCCGTGGCTGCGTCCCTACCACGATCTGGAGTGGGGAGTCCCGGTCCGCGATGACCACCTCCACCTGGAGCTGCTGGTGCTGGAGGGGGCCCAGTCCGGGCTCAGCTGGCTCACCATCCTGAAGCGCCGGGAGGCCTACCGGCGCGCCTTCGCCGAGTTCCAGCCGGAGGCGCTCGCCGCCTTCGCCCCGGCCCGGGTCGAGCGCCTGCTGGGGGACCCGTCCATCATCCGCCACCGGGGCAAGATCGAGGCCGCCGTGGCCAACGCCAGGGCCCTGCTTCGGGTGCGCGACGAGTGGGGCAGCTTCGACGCCTACATCTGGTCCTTCCTCGACGGGAGACCGCTGCGGGGGAGCTGGGACCGAGAGGAGCTCGTCCCGGCCCGGACCGAGCTCTCGGCGCACGTCAGCGGCGAGCTCCGACGGCGAGGGTTCCAGTTCGTCGGGCCGACCACCTGCTACTCCTACCTCCAGGCCGCCGGCCTGGTCATGGACCACGTCAGGAGCTGCTATCGCTACCGGGACCTGTCCGGCGGCGGGCCCGGGGGCACGCCTCCTCGCCACCGCTGATCCGCCCCTCTCGTCGCGGGCGCTAGATTGGCCTGGTGGACGTCGGTGACCTGGTGGAGGACTTCGAGCTACCGGACCAGTCGGGATCTCCCCGCCGCCTGCGCGAGCTGGTCACGCCCGGCGCGCTCGTCCTCTTCTTCTACCCAGCGGCCATGAGCTGGGGCTGCACGGCGGAGAGCTGTCACTTCAGGGACCTGGTCTCCGAATTCGCCAAGGTCGGGGCGCAGGTGGCCGGTATCAGCCACGACCCGGTCCCGGCGCAGCGCGCCTTCGCCGAGCGCTACGGCTTTTCCTTCCCCCTCCTCTCGGACCCCCAGCGGGTGGTCGCCGGCCAATTCGGGGTGGGACGTCGCTTCGGCCCCATAGCGGTCCGGCGCTGGACCTTCGTCGTCGGCTCCGATCTCAGGGTCTTGCACGTCGTGCGCAGCGAGACCCGCATGGCCCATCACGCCGACGCCGCCCTGGCCTTCCTCCGCAGCCTGGTCCCGCCAGCGTGAGGGCGGTGGGGGTCGCCGGTCGGGCCCAGTGCCCGGCGCGGCAGTGAGCCAGCCGCCCGGCCCGGCACCCCTGGTCAGCGTCGTCCTGGTCACCTACAGGACCCCGGAGCGGATGCTCTGGGACTGCCTCGACGCTGTCGCCGCCTCCACCTACCGGCCGCTCGAGATGGTGCTTGTGGACAACAGCTCGGACGATGGGGTGGAGCTGGCCATCGGCTCCTGGGAGCGGCCACCCGGGAGCTCGCCCCTCCCGCTGAGGACAAGCTTCGAGCGCCGCAACCTGGGCTACGCCGCCGGCACCAACCTCGGGATCCGGATGAGCCGCGGGGAGCTGGTGCTGCTGCTCAACCCGGACGCGCTGGTGGAGCCAGAGACGATCCGGACCGCGGTCGAGGCCGCCGCGCGTCGGCCGGACGTGACCGGCTTCGCCCCCAAGATCCTGCTGGCGCTGGAGGTGCCGATCATCGACTCGGTCGGGATCGACCTCCTGGCCCACGCCGAGGGCCGCCAGCGGGGCCTGGGCGAGCCCGACGCCGGCCAGTTCGACCGTGAGGAGTCGGTGGCCGGCCTCTGCTTCGCCGCCGCCCTGGTGCGGCGATCCGCCTTCGGCGCCCGGGGCGTGGGGTTGCTGGACGCGCGTTACTTCATGTTCTACGAGGACGTGGACTGGTCGCTTCGAGCGGCCATCGAGGGACATCGGTTCATCTCCGTGCCCGGGGCTCGGGTGCGCCACGTCCACTCGGCCAGCACGAGGGAGCTGGACCCCTCCTTCAAGACCCGGCTGATCCAGCGGAACCTGATCTGGACCGCCGCCAAGAACCTCGAGTCGCCCGGCGTCGTGAGGGTGGTCCTGGCGGACCTCCGGCGCTTCCTGGGAGCCGACCTCCGGCGCGGCCGGCGCCGCCTGGCCCTGGGCGTGGGCATCGAGTCGCTGCTGGGGATACCGCGCCTCCTGCGCTCACGCCGCCAGGTCCAGCGCCGACGGCGGGCCCCCGACCGAGAGGTCTTCTCCGACCCCGGCGTCGCGCCCAGCTTCGACGTCGAGACCTATCGCCCCCTGGCCACGGCGCGGAGCCTGTTCTCGGTGCTCTCCCGGCTCGCGAGCTGGCGCGACGACCCCGGGCTGGCGGCACTGGTGGAGCGGCTGCGGCTGGCGCTGGAGCAGGGGCCTGCGGCCTCGCACCGGGATCTCGCCTCCGAGGTGCGGCGTTCGGGCATCCCGCTCACCCCGGGACTCCTCTGGCTGGTCCGGGAGCTGGAGTCTGACGGGGCCGGCTGAGCCCCTCGCGCCGCCCCCTGTAGCCGCGGATCCCCCTGTTAGGCTGGCCCGATGGCCCGCGTGCTGATGCTTGCCAGCGACTACATCGGCGAGCGCATGGCGGGCCCCGGGATCCGCTGCGTGGAGCTGGGGCGGCAGCTGGTGGCGGCGGGCCACGAGGTGACGATCGTGGCCGAGGGGGGCACCGGGTTGCCCGACCCCGCGCTGACCATCCTCTCCCAGGTTCCCCCCGCGACCCTGGACCAGGTCGCGCGTCGGCACGACGTGGTCTTCCTCCAGGGCTTCGCCCTGGAGCACTACCCGGATCTGAGGCGGGTGCCGGCACCGCTGGTGGTGGACCTCTACGACCCCTACCCGCTGGCCCTCCTGGACCAGCTGCCGCCGACCGGCCAGCAGGCGACCTATCGGCGCTGGAACCGGGCGTTTCGCGACGTGCTCCGCTTCGGCGACTACTTCCTCTGCGCCAGCGAGCGCCAGCGCGACCTGTGGATCGGCTCGCTGGTGGCGGCCGGGCGGATCAACCCCCGCACCTGGGGCGAGGACCCGACCCTGGAGCACCTCCTCGGGGTGGTGCCCTTCGGCCTCCCCGAGGAGCCACCCCGGCGGGCCGGTCCGGGCCTCCGGGGCACCGTTCCAACGATCACGGAAGGCGACACGGTGCTGCTCTGGGGCGGGGGCATCTACAACTGGTTCGACGTCCCCACCCTGATCCGCGCCCTGGCCCTGGCGGTGGAGCGCGCTCCGCGCCTCCGGCTGGTGTTCATGTCCGCCGCCCATCCCAACCCCGGCATCCCGCCCCAGATGTGGATGCCGGAGCGGGCCCGGGCGCTGGCGGAGAGCCTGGGGCTGCTGAACACCCACGTGTTCTTCAACTCCGAGTGGGTGCCGTACGACGAGCGCGGGAGCTGGCTCCTCGACGCCGACTGTGGCGTCTCCACCCACTACGACCGGGTCGAGACGCGCTACTCCTTTCGCACCCGGGTGCTCGACTACCTATGGGCCGGGCTGCCGCTCGTGGTGACGGAGGGCGACGGCTTTGCCGACCTGGTCAGCCAGCGGCGGCTGGGCTGGGTGGTGCCCCCCGAGGACGTGCCCGCGCTGGCCGAGGCCCTGGTGGAGATGGCCGGCAAGCCGGAGCTGCGCCGGGAGATGGGGGAGAGGGTGAGGGCGTCGGCGGAGGACTTCCGCTGGTCCGAGCTCGCCCGTCCCCTGGCAGCGTTCTGCGAGCGACCGCGATGGGCCGCGGACCGGCCGCGGCGGCGCTGGGTCGGGCGTGGCCCGCGCTCCGCCCTCACCATCCGGACCGAGGCGGCGGCGGGGCTGACGCGCCGGGCCCTCGCCAGCGTGCTGCGGGTTGGCCCCCGAGAAACCCTGCGCCGGGCCCTGGCCCGCAGGCGGCGGAGGGGAAGCGGCGAGTAGCCCTTGTGGCGGTTCCGGCTAGCGCGTCTCGGGTGCGATCTTGAGCGCGTACTCGCGTACCCGGTCGGGGATTGGCCCCGCTTCCTCCTCCAGCCGCCGCAGCACCTCCTCCGCTGGGATCGGGGCGTCGAAGGCGAGGCTCACTTCCAGCCGGCGCAGCAGGCGCTCCCAGCGGCGATCGCCGGAGACGGCCACGAAGCGTCCGATGCTCCGGTGGAGTGTGGACCAGGAGTAGATGGGGGTCCACGTCGCCAGCGTCACCGCCGGCTTGCCGGGGTTGGGGGAGACGATGAACACCTTGTCCGAGACCGTCCGCCGTCTTTGGACCGCGCGCCGGTCGGCCCGCATGCGCCAGAGCGTGAGCCAGCCTTGGGCCAGCACGGTGAGGCTCGAGATCGGGTAGCGGCACTTGAGCACGTTCCTGGCGTGGCTCCGGCTGCGGCGGACCAGGAATCCCATGAGGTGTCGGCTCTCGTAGTTCTTTACCGCAATGAAGTAGGCATTTCGCTCCAGCAAGCGGTATCGCCAGCCGTATCTGTGGCGCTGGGCTGAGCGGGAGCCGATGTGGCTCACCCTCGCCGTCGGCACGGAGAGGAACCGGCGCCCCTGGGTGGCGGCGCGGAGGCACCAGTCGACGTCCTCTAGGAACATGAAGAAGCGCTCATCCAAAGGGCCGACGTACTGGTCTTCGAATGCCTCGCGCCGGATCATGGTGGCGCCCATGGTGACCCCCGGTACCTCACGCGGCGCGTCGAACTGGCCCAGGTCCACCTCGCCAAGGCCCCTCTGGAACGCGTCTCCGGCCCAGGTGTAGTCGATGCCGACCGAGTCGATGATCTCCGGATAGCGGTGCAGAGTCACCTTGGGGGCGAAGGCCAGGATGTCGGGGTTCGAGCCGGCACTGCGAGCCATCTCGGCCACTGCGTCGGGAGCCAGGATTGCGTCTGGGTTCAGCAATACGCAGAGCGACCCAGAGCAATTGCGGACGCCCAGGTTCGTGGCGCGCGCGAAACCTCCATTCTCGGGGCATCGATGAAACCGGACCTGCAGCGTCCTGTCCCCCTTGGCCTCCTGGCAGACACGGTCCATGAGGTCCTGCAGTGGCTGGATCGGAGAGCCGTTGTCGACGACCACCAGCTCTAGCGGCCGGTAGGTCTGCGCGACGACGGAGGCGAGGCAGTTCCATGCCACCTCGGCCTCCGGCCTATAGGTCACCACGATGACGCTGACCAGTGCTTCTCCCGTCACCAGAGGCTCACGCTGAGAGTGACCCCCGCCGGTGCCGGATGCGGTCGGGTCTGGCCCGGAGGCACGCCCCGATTCGCCAAGTGGCCGGCTGGACAATCTGCGGACCGTGTCCCCACCTCCCTGGGGCCCCCGCTGCGCCCGGCCACTTCCCAAAGGTGGGTCTGGCAGCATGGCTACCTCGACTATTCGAGTGAGCGGGCCCGGATGGCCAGACCGAAGTGCCTCGGCCCACGCGTCATGGCTCGCTGAGCACTATAGCAAGGCCGGGGTCGGCGTCACGGGCGCCGTGACTACCGCCGGTCTGGCCGACGCTTCGCTCTCGAGTGCGCCGGACTGTGACCTGAGTCATCGGGACTCCGGCGTCCTCACCCCTCAAGGGTCCTCCGGGATTCTGTCAACATTCTTGTGCGACCTGCCCTCCGGTGGCCCGGCCGCCCGGCGGTGAGGCGAGGCCGGTACATCCGAGCACTAGCTGGGGTGCCGAGACCGCTCCTGACCGCTCCCTCGGCACAGGTTCGAGCCGCCCGTCGACCCCGGCCTCGTCTCGCCCCACCCCGGCCGTGGCTCCCCGCCCGTTCGTCGGCCTGCTAGTGTTCCACCTGACTGCCGCTGGCTCGCCACACTCTCACAATGAAACGAACCTCGCCGTTGGTGGTGCTGGGATACGCATTCTTAGCAGTGCCAGTAGTCCTCGACTTCCTGTACGTACATAGCTTTGGCGTCAATGTCCCGTTCGAGGACAGCTGGAACGGATCTCTGCCGATAGCCAAGGCCATGAGCAGTGGCCACATCTATCTAGCCCAGCTCTACGCCCCGCACACGGACAACCGCATGTTCTTCCCCAATCTGATCCTGGGCCTGCTCGACAGCCATACACGGGCGAATGCCAAGATCGATATGTACGTCAGTGCCCTGATCATGACGGGTTCACTGGCCGCTCTGGTATGGCTGGTGAGACGCGCGACAGGCCTCCATCCGCTCTTGCTCCTACCAGTCGGATTCCTCGTGTTCGACTGGGTTCAGGTGGAGAATCTTCTCTGGGCCTTTCAACTCGCCTGGATCCTGGTAATCCTTTGTCTCGTCGTGGAGCTCCTCGCCTTCGACCACGGCCCTCGTTACGGGCCGTTCACCCTGGCAGTTCTGGCCGCCGGGGTCGCGTCTTACTCGTCGCTGCAGGGCCTCCTTCTTTGGCCCGTCGGGCTGGTGTTCGCGGCCCTCTGCGGATGGAGGCGTCGGTGGCTAGCCCTCTGGACGCTTTTGGCCGCCGTCGCCACCACTGTCTACCTATGGAACTTTGGCTCCCTAGGCGCGTCCTCCGGGCTGAAGTACGACCTTGCCCACCCATATCAGACGCTCCTATACCTGCTGCAGCTGATTGGTGCCGTCTCAGGCACACAAGCGCTGATCGCGGCCGGCGTCGCCACAGTCATCGCTCTGCTCTTAGGGCTGGGAGTGTGGCTGGCACGGCGGGCCCCCCTCTCGGGGTTGCGGGTGCCCTTAGCTCTCATCCTCATGGCCCTATTGTTCGACCTCCTCGTTACGGAGGGGAGGACCTTCCTAGCGGTCCCCGGTAGCTCTCGCTACACCACCTACAACCTACTCTTGGTCGTCGGCATGTATCTGATCGCCATGCAGCTCCTCGTGAGATCCCTCCGAAGTCAGGGTGAGCCCTCGCGAGGGCCAACTGCCGGAGCGGTCGACCGGGTCGTCGGCGCTCTTCTCATTACAGGATGCTTGGCCGTAGTTGGTGGGGGCATGGCGGCGGGCTTCGTGGCTGGCCAGCAGTACGAAGCCTCGCGGGAAGCTGGGGTAACGCTACTACGAGAGTATCGGACGGTACCTCCAGCCGAGCTCTCA
>JASHRA010000173.1 GCA_030038765.1 Candidatus Dormiibacterota bacterium
CCCGGCGGCCGAGCGGGAGCGGACCAGCGGCCCAGCGCCCGCCAACTCCAGCCCTGCTCTCCCCAGCTGCCCAGCTGGACGATGCGGACGCGGATCAGGATCCGCCGCCAGTAGGCGCGGTAGAGCCGGCTCCAGAGGGGGTCGAGGGCGGTCCGGGCGAAGAAGGGGCGGGCGCCCCCGGCACCGCCCATCAGCTCGAAGAGGTGGTGGAGGTTCTCGGTGCCGTCGCCGCCCACCAGGCTGGCCTCGCCCCGGACCAGGACCGGGTCCGACCCGGGCCCGTGGCGGAGCAGGGCGACCCGGGGCTGGGCGCGGATGTTGCGCAGCTTGCTGGCGTAGCCGACCGTGGTCGAGGTCCAGAGACAGCCCTCGCCCGGGACCAACCGCGCCCCCACGGGGGCGATCGCGGGCGAGCCCCAGGGGGTGACCGTGACCAGGTCCCACTGGAGGAAGCGGTCGAGTTGGGCGAGCAGCCCGCGGGCGCCGGCATCGAGTTCGGGCAACGCCACAACCCTACGGGATATCCTCCCTGCCAGAACATGGCCCGACTCTCCCCGCCCGGTGCCTGAGGCGCGCGCCGCGACCCTGCTCCCGATCCCCCGGGAGGAGGTCTGGGACTTCGCCGCGGACGTCCGCAACGCGCCTCGCTGGGTGGTCGGCGTCCGCGAGGTGGCGGGCGACCTGCGCCACCCGCTGCAGCCCGGGGACCGCCTCCGGGTGCGCCTGCTCGCCGGCGGCCGGGTGGCGGACAGCGAGTGGGAGATCGGGGAGTGCGCCCGGCCGGAGCGGCTGCGGAGCCGGGGCCGGGCCCTGGGGGCGACCGCCGTGCTCACCATCGAGTGCCGCGAGGCCGGGGCGGGCCAGACCGAGGTCGGCTACCGCCTCTCCTACCAGCTCCCGGGCGGACCCCTGGGCCAGCTCGCCTCCCGCCTCGGGGTGCAGCAGGTGCTGGAGCTCCAGGCCCGGCAATCGGTGGCCGGCCTGCGCCGGCTGCTCCTGGGCGGAGCCCCGGATCCGGCCTGGCGCCGGGCGCTCCACCCGGGCGAGCCCTGAGCCCTTCCCCGCAGCCGGGCCCCGCCCCCTGGCCGGCCCGGGTGGTGGGAGTCGCGGACGAGGCCGAGGTGGCGCTCCGGGAGGGGGTGGGATCGGGGCTGGAGCCGGCCCCGGGCGAGCTCGCCCTGCTGCTCCTGACCAGCCCCCGGGGGGTCACGCTGGGCACGGCGCTGACGCGCCGGCCCGAGCTGGTACAGCGGATCCGGGCCGTCCCCGGGCTGGGCGAGGTGCGGCTCAGCCCCATGGCCGGGACCGTGGGACCGGGCGGAGAGCACTGGCTCGGCTTCCTCGCCGCGGCCCGCCTCGAGGGGTCCCTGTCCCGGCCCCTGGACCTGCTCTGCTCCTCCGTCCGCGGCTTCCTGGAGGAGCGCCTCGGCCCCCGGGTCGCGGGGCTCGCCCAGGGCCGGGTGGAGGGCGCCTGGTGCCCTGGATTCAGCGATCTCGGCCTGGGTGGACGCAAGCTCTGCGGCCTCGGTCTGCGGCTGGTGCAGGGCCTCGGACTGGTGCGCGGGGTGGTGGCGGTGAGTCCCCCCGACGGGGCCGAGATGGAGGCCCTGGACGCCTGCCACCGGGTCTTCGGCGCGGGCCTGCGGCGGGACCGGATGATCTCCCTATCCGAGATCGTGGGAAGAGAGGACCTGGGCCGCGAGGAGGCCATCCGGTGGCTCGGCGGGGAGGCCCGCCCAACTGCGAAGATGTCCCGGTGAGCTCACGCAGCGCGCTCCAGCTGGTGCTGGAGCCGGCCTCGGTGCTGCACCACCGCAGCCAACCGGTGCGGACCTTCGACCCCGCCCTGCGGCAGCTGGTGGAGGAGCTCTACCAGCGCTGCGAGGAGTGGAGCGGGGTCGGGCTGGCGGCCCCCCAGGTGGGCCTCAATCTCCAGCTCGCGGTGATCGTCTACGAGGGACGGCGCTTCACCATCTGCAACCCCGTCCTGGTCTCGACCGAGGGCGAGGTGGACGCCAGCGAGGGCTGCCTCTCCATGCCCGGCCTGCGGGGCACGGTGCGCCGCCACGAGCGGGTCACGCTGCACTACCGCAACGCCCAGGGCAAGGGGGTCAAGCGGGACTTCGACGGCTGGCTGGCGCGCATCGTCCAGCACGAGACGGACCACCTCCAGGGGCTGCTCTGCTCCGAGCGACTGGCGCCCGGGGCCAGCTTCGGACCCGAGACCCCCGAGGGTGAGGAGGGCAAGCCGGCGCCGCGCCCCCGCCGCTCGCGCAGGGCGGCGCCGGCCGAGACCCCCAGCTGAGCCAGGTCGCGCCTCAGGAGGCGGCCCCGGCCTCCGCCTCCTGGACCTCGTTGGCCTCGGCGTCGACTCGGATCCGGATCTCGTCGCCGACCAGCCAGCCACCGGTCTCGAGGCCCACGTTCCAGGTCAGTCCGAAGTCCTTGCGGCTGATCATGCCGACCGCCTCGAAGCCCGCCACCCGAACCCCGTAGGGGCTCTTCTCCAGTCCCAGGAAGTCGACCTGCAGCTCGAGGGGACGGGTGGTGCCGCAGATGGTGAGCTCGCCGGCGACCCGGTAGCGGTTGCCCCCGAGCGACTCGATGGCCGTGCTCCGGTAGGTGAGGTCCGGGTACTTCTCGACGTCGAAGAAGTCGGCCGAGCGGAGGTGGGCGTCACGGCTCGGCTCCCGGGTGTCGATGCTGGCCGCCTTGATGGTCGCCGAGGCGCGGCTCTTGCCGAGGTCGTCGGGGTCCAGCTCCACCTCCCCGGAGAACTCGTTGAAGTGGCCCCGCACGGTGCTGACCATCATGTGGCGGGCCGAGAACTCGATCGCCGTGTGCGCGTTGTCCACCTTCCAGGTCATGTAGATTCCTCCCGGGCCCGCGGCCCAACGACTGGTGACATAATTGCTTGCACAAGCATATACATGGAAGGAGAGCCTTGCCAAGTCCGGGAGCCGGGCCGGCACACCCGCCCCTGAGCCAGTCCCAGCTGGCCGCCTGGAGGTCCTTCCTCCGCGCCCACACCGTCATCACCCGGGCCCTGGAGCGGGAGCTGGTGGCCAGCCAGCGGCTGCCGCTCGCCGAGTACGACGTGCTGGTCCAGCTCGACAGCGCCCCCGGCGGCGCCCTGCGCATGTCGCAGCTGGCCGACCAGGTGCTGCTCAGCCGCAGCGGTCTGACCCGGCTGGTGGAGCGCCTGGAGGGAGCCGGCATGGTGCGCCGGCAGGTCTGCCCCAGCGACGCCCGAGGCAGCCTGGCGGTGCTCACCGAGGCGGGCCGGGAGCGGCTCCGGGAGGCCGCTCCGTCGCACCTCAACTCGGTCCGCTCCCACTTCGCCGACGCCCTCACCGAGGACCAGCTGGAGGAGCTCCACCAGCTCCTGGAGCGGCTCCTGGAGCAGCTCCCGGAGGGGGACCCGGGAGAGGGGGGCTGCTCCGCCGTTGAGCCCGGCCCGGCCGAGGCGGGAGAATGCGGGGCGTGACCGAGCCCAGTGGCGGCTGCCCCTTCCCCGGCCCCGGGGAGCGCTCCCCGGCCCCGGGCTGCCCCTTCCCCGGGTCGGGGGCCGGCCCGGGGGCGAGCTGGGACCCCGAGGCCCACGCCCGGGCCATGCGCCGGGCCCGGGAGGCAGCCTCCAGGAGCCACGTCAGCGAGCGGCAGGCCGAGACCATGGCCCAGCGCGCGGTGGAGCAGCGGGCGGCACGGCGCGGACTGGACGAGATCGGCCCCGGCTTCGTCGACGCCCTCAGCAAGAAGCTGGGCTACGGCCATCCCCTGAGCGAGCGCGGAGCCCTGCCCGAGTTCGAGTGGACCGAGGAGGCCGAGGCGCGCCTCTCCCAGGTGCCGGCCTTCTGCCGCGAGCTGACCCGCTGGCGCGTCGAGTACACGGCCCTCAAGAAGGGCCTGGGGCCGGTGATCACACCGGCGGTGATGGACGTCAAGTACGAGATGTGGGGCGAGGTCTCCCACGCCATCGAGGCCCGCCGGGGCGAGGGCATGCCCTGGACGGCGTCGGCGCGCGAGCGCTTCGACCGGGTCCCGGACTTCGTCCGCGGCCAGGTGCTGGAGGCGGTCGAGGGCAACGCCCGGACCATGGGCGCGACCGAGGTGGACGACCAGGTGGTGGACCGGGTGATCGAGCGCTGGGCCAGCAGCGGCGACTTCCACGAAGGGCTCTACGGCTTCCGCTGATCCCGCCCGACCGCTCCCGGGCGGCGGCCCCGCCGGCCTGTCAGAGACCGGCCTGGAGGTCGCGGATGATGGTTCCCAGCTGGCCCGACGCGAGGAGGCCGGGACCGAGGGGACCTGAGCGGTCGGCGCCGACCGCTGGGAGCGCCCGCAGGGCCGCCCTGACCTCCGCCGTCATCCGAGCGAGCTGCCAGCGGATCTCGTC
>JASHRA010000174.1 GCA_030038765.1 Candidatus Dormiibacterota bacterium
TATCTGACAAGTCTCCAAACCCAAGTAGTCCGATAGCCGCATTCGTCCTGAGTGCCGCCGGCCAGCGCCCCGGTGTCGTTGGGCGGAACGCTTCGACCACCGTCTCACTTCGGCCTCGTCGATTGTGACCAGCGCTTGACGAAGGTGTCAACCCAACGCACGGTCTTGTCACATCGGGCTGACGAGGGCTCCCGAGGGCGCCCGGCCGGGAGCTCCGCGCCGCCTCGGGTCCGCGCTGGCGTCGGCGGCACGGCAGGCCTGTCCAGGGTACCTCTGAGGCTCCCCGAGGGATCGACGCAGGTGGAGATTCGGCCTGCTTTCGACTTTGGGTTCTGTCACGGAGGTGGCGCCCGGAGGGCCAGTTGGCGGGCCTCCGGCGCAGCCCCCAGCGGTGCCGCTCTCCGCCCGGACGCGCCGCGGTCGTGGCCGAGGGCACGTCGCGCCGTGTAACGCCGCGGCGCTGGACCGCAGGTGCACAGGACACCGGGTCCGGGAGACCCCAGTGGGCCGTGGGCGGGCACCCTGAGGAGCGCCCCGGCCGGTACGCTAGGCCGGTACAGCCGCCGCCCCACGGGCGCGGCGGCAGAGCTCCGCCAGGGTCTCCCAATCGTGCCCACGGACCAGCTCGGGGCGGAAGAGATCGTTCGTGAGACCCACCACCTGCGCGCCCGCCGAGAGGTAGGCGCCCACGTCATCGATCCTCACACCGCCGCTCACCCAGAGGGGCACGTCGGGCATCGGACCCCTCACGGCACGGATGTACCCAGGGCCTCCGATGGGGTCCGCCGGGAAGACCTTGACCAGCCCGGCGCCGAGGGCCGAGGCGGCCGCAATCTCGGTGGGGGTCATGGCGCCCATCACGAGCAGGACACCGGCCTCGGTCGTCACGGGCGCGATCTCGGGCACCAGGTAGGGCGTCACCAGATACTGAGCGCCGGCCTCGACCGCGAGCTCGGCCAGGTGGCGATCCGTGACGGTGCCGGCCCCGAAGGCGCAGGCGCTGCCGAACTCGTCGCGGAGCCTGCGGATGGAGCGGAAGGCGTCCGGCGTCCCGCTAGTGATCTCCACAGACCCTATGCCGGCTCCAGCCGCCGTCCTGGCCGCCTCCAGGGCCTCGGCTCCATCACTCCAGCGGATCACTCCCGCCACACCGTTGGGGAAGAGGGCGCTCACCTGGGTTCCGTCGGTCATCCAACACTCCTCTGTCACGAACTCTCGCCGTCGCCGGGGCCGGACCTCCTTGCAACGCCGGCCCCCCAGATGTCACCCACCGTGAACCCCGCCGGGAAGGGATCCTCCGGATCTAGCACGTAGCGCGCGTGCCCGGTCACGTAGGCACGCCCGCTGATGGTAGGGACCACGGCCGGCCGGCCGTTCCACTCGGTCTCGCGGACCAGCCTGCCGGTGAAGATCGTGCCCAGGATGCCCTGGTGACGGAAGTCCTGCCCCAGCCCCAGCTCGCCCCGGGCGAAGAGCGTCGCCATCAGCGCGGAGGTGCCGGTGCCACAGGGGGAACGGTCGAGCGCACCCGTCCACGTGTCCGGCACGTCCCAATCGAGCTCGCCCGTGGAGACGACGACGGTGTTGCACCGGTCGCAGCTGTCGTCTGGCGCGGGTCCGGACAAGAGGCAGATGGTGGGCCCCACCAGGGCCGGGTGCTCGGGATGCTGCTGGGGCGCCTGCTCGCGCGTGGCCACCTTGATCATCTCGCCGACCCGGGCCAGCTCCCGGGCCCTACCGGGCACCAGCTCCAGCCCCAGGGCGGCCGCGTCGGCGATGGCGTAGATCATGCCGCCCCAGGCGACGTCGACCCGGACCGAGCCAAGCGTGGGCACGTCGATGTCGAGGTCGAGAGCCATGGCGAAACAGGGGACGTTCTCGAAGGTGATCCGCCTGGCGTGGCCACCGCGCACCTCCGCCGTGATCGCCACCAGGCCGGCCGGGGACTCCAGGACGAACTCGCTGACAGGCTCCCGGACCGGAACCATGCCCATCTCGACGAGCGCCGTGGCGACGCAGATGGTGTTGGTGCCTGACATGGGCGGGTACTCCACCTGCTCCAGGATGAGGAAGCCCGCGTCGGCGCGCGGATCGACGGGCGGCACCAGGATGTTGCAATTGGCCGCGGGGTATCCTCGCGGCTCCCGCAGCATGCGAAGCCGGAGCTCGTCGAAGTGGCTGCGGAAGTATTCGACACGCGCCGCCGGCGTCTCACCCCGCAGCGATGGGACCCCGGACAGGATCACGCGCCCCGGTTCCCCGGCGGCATGCAAGTCCATGGCGAGGACGTCGCGACAGCTGGCCATGCCGGTCTCAGATCCGCTCGGCGATGCTCTGCCCCTGCACGAAGAAGAGGAGGTAATCGGGCCCGCCCGCCTTGGTGTCGGTGCCGCTCATGTTGAAGCCCCCGAAGGGGTGGACGCCCATATAGGCGCCGGTGGAGCGACGGTTGATGTAGAGGTTGCCCACGTGCATCAGCTCGCGCGCCCGGGACATGCGCTGCGGGTCCCGGCTGATGAAGGACCCGGTGAGCCCGTAGTCGGTGCCGTTGGCGATGGCGATGCCGTTCTCGAAGTCGGTCGCGCGGATCACGGACAGCACCGGCCCGAAGATCTCCTCCTGGGCGATGCGCGCATCGGGCGCGACGTCGCCGAAGACGGTGGGCTGGATGAATCGGCCCTCACCCTGACCGCGCTCGCCGCCGGCGAGCAGGCGTCCCTCTCGCTTCCCGACCTCGATGTAGTCCAGGATCTTCTCCTCGGCGGCCCCGTCGATGACCGGGCCCAGGGTCACATCGGGATCGACCGGGTCCCCCACCCGGATCTTCGACACGCGCTCCAGCACTCGCCCCACCACCTCGTCGTACACCGGCGCCACCAGCACGGCGCGGGAGCCGGCGGAGCACTTCTGGCCCTGGAAGCCGAAGGCGGATGCGGTGATGGCGTCGGCGGCCAGGTCGAGGTCAGCGGTCTCGTCGACCACGACCGCGTTCTTGCCGCCCATCTCGAGCTGGATCCGCTTCAGCCAGCGCTGCCCGGGATGCACCCGGGAGCCACGCTCGTAGATCCTGACGCCCACCTCCCGGGACCCGGTGAAGGCGATGAAGCGGGTGCGCGGATCGTCCACCAGCGCCTCTCCGACCACCTCGCCGCGGCCGGTGAGGAGGTTGATCACGCCGGCCGGCAGGCCCGCCTCGGCGAAGATCTCGACCAGCCAGGCGGCCGTGGTGCTGGACGTCTCCGCCGGCTTCAGAACCACGCAGTTGCCCGCCACCACGGCGCCCGCGGTCATGCCGGTGGCCAGCGAGAGCGGGAAGTTCCAGGGGGATATCACGACGCCGACGCCGAGGGGCAGATAGCGGAACTGGGTCAGCTCGCCCGGCCACTTGGCCAGCCGGTCCCGGTCCTGGAGCTCCAGCGCCTGGCGCGCGTACCACTCCATGAGATCGACCGTCTCGGCCACCTCGCCCTCGGCCTCGGCCCAGGGCTTGCCGACCTCGTAGACCATCAGCGCCGCCAGCTCCGTGCGCCGCCTGCGCACCGCCTGGGCGGTGCGCACCAGCGTGGCCGCGCGCTCCTCGACGGGCGTGGCCGCCCAGGCGGGGAAGGCTCGCCATCCGGCCTCCAGCGCCGCCCTTGCCTGGTCCGGCGTGGCCGACGCGTGGTGACCCACGACCTCGGCCGGGTGGGCTGGATTGTCCGAGTCGAACCAGGCCTCCGTCTCTAGCGTCTCACCCCCGATGACGAGCGGATAGGTCCGGCCCAGCTGGCCTCGGAAGCGTTCCAGCGCGGCCGCGAAGCCGGCGCGGTTGCCCGGCTCTGAGAAGTCGATCTCCGGCTCGTTGCGGAATGGCGGTAGGGGCATCGATGGTCCTCGCTCTGAATCCGGGCGGCCCGTCGTCGGCTAGCGCCGCAGCAGGTTGCGGGCCAGGAAGACGACGTTGGCCGGCCTCTCGGCCAGCCGGCGCATGAAGAAGGGATACCAGTGGGTGCCGTAGGAGGTGGCCACCATCACCGTGTATCCGCGGTGGAGCAGCTCGCGCTGGTACTGGGGCCTCACTCCGTAGAGCATCTGGAACTCGAAGCGGTCGCGCGGGATGGCATGGTCGGTGGTGAAGGCGACGGCGTGCTCGATCATGCGCGGATCATGGGTGGCGATGGCCGTGTAGCCCGGGCCCAGGAGGGAGCGCTCCATCAGCAGCTCGTAGTTGCGGTCCACCTCCGCCTTGGCGGCATACGCCACCTCCCGCGGCTCCAGGTAGGCGCCCTTGACCAGTCGCAGGTTGGGAGCAAGTGGCAGCAGGTCCTCCAAGTCGTAGCGGCTGCGTCGAAGGCTCGACTGAAGCACCGCTCCGACGTTGTCGTAGCCCTGCCCGCGGAGGCGGCGGTAGGTCCAGAGCGTCGCCTCCACGTGGGTCGAGTCCTCCATGTCGATCCGCATCGTGAGCCCCAGGTCACGGGCGAGGCTGAGCAGGCGCCCCATGTTGGAGACGGCCAGCTCGCGGTCCAGGTCCAGTCCGACCAGGGTCAGCTTGATGGCGGCGTTGGCGTTGAGGTGATCGTCGTGGAGCCGGCGCAGGAGGGCCTCGTAGGAGGCCACGGCGCGGGCCGCGTCCTCCTCGGTGGTGACCGCCTCCCCCAGCTCGGTGGCGTTGCACTTGAAGCCCTCGCCGTTCAGCTGGCGCACCACCGCCATGCCCTCGTCGAGGCTCTGACCAGAGACGAAGCGGGCCGCGCCCAGCCTCATCCCATAGCGGGCCATGAAGGACTCGATGCGCCGGTTCTGAGCCGCTTGAAGGATGGCGGTCCGCGCCACCTTGTTGATCGAGGGCACCGTCAGAGCCACCTCCGAAGCGGTGACCCCGGGCTCAGCCGGCCGCCCCGTCCCGTGACCCCGGGACCGCGCGGCGGTCGCCCCGGCACGCCCTCCACCATCAGCGAACCCGCCCCGCTCGCACCCATCCGACCACCTACCTCATGTTAGCCAGCCCCGGGCCAGCCACCCCGGCCAGCTCGCGCCGGTAGATTGGGGGCGGTGGTTCCGCATCCCTTCCCGCAGCGCCAGCTCGGCAGCGCCGGGCTCACAGTCTCGGCCCTGGGCCTCGGCTGCATGGGCATGTCCCAGGCCTACGGGCCCGCCGACGAGCAGGAGTCCCTGGCAACGCTGGAGCGGGCCCTAGAGCTCGGGGTCAACTTCCTCGACACCGCCGACGCCTACGGCCAGGGGCACAACGAGCGGCTCATCGGAGCTGCCATCCGGGGCCGACGCGACCGCTTCGTGCTGGCCACCAAGTTCGGGATCCGACGCGACGGGACCATGGCCCAGGGCATCTGCGGGCGCCCCGACTACGTCCGCTCGAGTTGCGCCGCCTCACTGGCGAGGCTGGGGACGGACCACATCGATCTCTACTACCAGCACCGGGTCGACCCCGAGGTGCCGATCGAAGAGACCGTCGGGGCCATGGCGGAGCTGGTCGCCGAGGGCAAAGTGCGCTTCCTCGGGCTGTCCGAGGCGAGCTCGGACTCGCTCCGACGCGCCCAGTCGGTCCATCCCATCAGCGCCCTCCAGAGCGAATGGTCCCTCTGGACCCGGGACCTGGAGGACGAGTTGCTGGCCACGGCCCGCGAGCTGAAGGTGGGCCTGGTCCCCTACAGCCCCCTGGGGCGGGGCTTTCTGGCCGGGACCATCGAAGGTGGGACGAGCTTCGCCCCCCAGGACTTCCGGCACGACAGCCCGCGCTTCCAGCCCGAGAACCTGGGCCGGAACGTGGACGCGCTCCAGGCCGTGCTGGCGATGGCCCGGGCCAAGGAGGTGACGCCGGCGCAGCTTGCGCTCGCCTGGCTCCTCGCCCAGGGAGACGACGTCGTCCCCATCCCCGGCACCAAGCGCCGCCCACGCCTGGAGGAGAACGCCGGGGCCGCCGCCGTCAGCCTCTCCGGCGCGGAGCTGGAGGAGCTGGACCGGCTCAGCCGGAGCGGGACCTTCGTCGGCGGCCGCTATCCCGATCCCGACTACCGTTACGGGTCGAGCCCCAGCCGGGCCTGACGCGGAGGCTCTCTCCCCGGGTCAGGCCCCGGTGCCGCTCCGAGGCGACGGTTGACAAGCGGCCCAGAGTTGTCGAGGCTGCGCTCGTGACCGTCTCCACCGCGACGGGGAGCCGCGTCGTGGTGCGCTTCTCCGCCCCCCGACTGATCGCCCTCTCCGCCTACTGGCTGGCGATCAACTACCTGTGGCAGGGCATGGGGGCCCTGATCCTGCCCCGCCTGCTGCTGAGCCTGGTGCCGGAGGCGCACCGAGGCCTGGCCCTGGGAGCCCTCTCGACCGCCGGGGCGGTGGTGGCCATCCTGGTCCAGCCCGCCGCCGGCGCGCTCTCGGACCGGTGCCGGGTCCGCTGGGGCCGGCGCAAGCCATTCATGCTGGTAGGCACTCTCGGGGACCTGGTCTGTCTGCTGGGCCTGGCCCTGGCCGGTAGCTACGCCGCGCTGGTGATCCCCTACTGCGCCCTCCAGATCTGCTCCAACACCGCCGAGGGCGCCTACCAGGGCCTGCTGCCGGACCAGGTCCCGGAGCACGAGCACGGCCGCGCCGCCGGCTACTACGGCATCGCCGTCTTCGTCGGCACGGCCCTGGGCTTCCTCCTCACCGGCCATCTGATCGCGGTCGGCCACATCCGCCTGGCCCTGGTGGTGGTCAGCCTGGTGCTGCTCCTGTCCCTCGGCGCCACCCTCGTCTTCGTCCCCGACGCGCCCGCTCAGGAGCCGCTGCCGCGCCTGCGCCAGGCCTGGCTCGGAGTCTTCAGCTTCCGTCCCCGCGAGAACCCGGACTTCAGCTGGCTGCTGGCCTCCCGGCTCCTCGCCCTCATGGGCATCACCGGGCTGACCGACTTCGCACTCCTCTATATAAAGGCGACCTTCTTCCCCGGCAGCGGGAGCGCCATCGCCAACCGAGCCTCGGGGGCGACCTCCACCCTGCTGGCGGTCGTCGTGCTGCTGGCCATCGTGGTCACGCTGCCGGCGGCCCGGCTCTCCCAGCGCGTGGGGCGCCGGACCATCGTCCGGGCCGCCTGCTGGGTGGGAGCGCTGGGGACCCTGCTCCTCATCTTCGCCAACTCACTGGCCATGGTCTACGGCGTCGGGGTGCTGATCGGGAGCGCCTTCGGGATGCTGCTCTCGGTCGACTGGGCCTTCGTCGTCGACCTGGTCCCGCCCCAGTCGTCGGGACGCTACATGGGCATCTCCAACCTCGCCACCGCCGGGTCGGGGATCCTGGCCACGGCCATCGCCGGGCCACTCCTCGACTTCGGCAACGGGCTCCACCACAATGCCGGTTTCCCCATGATCTTCGTCTTCTTCGCCCTGGCCCTGGTCCTCGGGGGCTGGCTGGTGTGGCGGGTGCGGACGCCTGAGGAGGTGGCGGCGGCCCGGGGGTGAGGACTGCCTCTCGGGGCCGTCCTAGCCGGCGCCCGCCGGGAGCAGCCCCGGGCCCCGGTCCCAGCCCCGGTCGACGCTGCCGGTCTGGGCCAGGGACCAGAGGTTGAAACGACCTCCCGACTCCGCCGGGACCAGCTGCAGGGCGAGCACCTCGAAGCCCGGGGCCGGCTCCGCCGGCTCGTGTCAGCGCGCCTGCTCCTCCGGGCCCAGCGTGATCAGCGACATGGCGCTCCGCATGAGCGCGCCCGGCGTCACGGAGACGGCGAACACCGACCAGGGCGCCAGCTCCAGGGCGAGGGCCTTGGTCAGGCCCTCCAGGCCGTGCCTGGAGGGGCAGTAGCCGGACTCCCCGACGAAGCTCATGACACCGGACTGGGAGGAGACGTTGACGATCAGGCCGAGCCTCTCCACTTCATCGCCGGGACCAGCTCGTGGCAGAGCAGAAAGGGCCCCCTGAGGTCGGTGTGGACCACGCGGTCCCACTCCGCGACGGCCATCTCCTCGACCGGCCGCAGCACGATGACACCGGCGTTGTTGATGAGCACGTCAACGCCCCCTCCCGGTCCACTATGGCCGCCGCGGCCGCACTCACCTGGCCGGCGTCGGAGACGTCCAACTGCGCCGTAGCCAGGGGCGTACGGCCCAGGCCACGGGGCTCCTCCTCCAGGAGCGAGAGCGCGACCACCCTGGCCCCGCGCCGGGCGAGGTGGAGGGCGGCCGCCCGACCCGGCCCCGAGCCGGCCCCGGTGACGTCCGCCACCCGTCCCCCGAGGGAAGGCCCCTACCCCGGGGTCGGGTCAGCCACCCAGCTCGGCCACCGCTTCCAGCAGACGATCCACGTCGCTGCGGTCGTTGTAGCGGACCAGCCCCGCCCGGACGGCGCAGCCGGAGTCCCTGATCCCCAGCGCTCGGGTCAGCTCGTAGGCGTAGTTGTCGCCGCTCCAGACGTTGATGCGGCGCCGGGCCAGCTCCTCGGCCACCCGGTCCGGGCTGAGGCCGCGGAGCGTGAAGTAGGCGGTCGGGGCTCGATCGTCGGCTCCGCCCAAGAGGTGGACGTGCTCCTGGGCGCCGAGCCCGTCCAGCAGCACCCGGAACAGCCCGGACTCGTACTCCTCGATCATCCCCATCGCCCGCAGCAGGCGTGGCCGCCGGGCCGGACCGTCCCCCGGCGCCAGGTCGGCGAGCATCTGCACGGCAGCGGTGACGCCGGCGAAGTCGGCGAACGGTGGGGTACCGGTCTGGAACCGGTCCGGGATCTCGTCCGGGGAGGGGATCAGCTTGTCGGGACGGATCGTCTCCAGCAGCGCGGGATCGGCGACCAGTGCGCCGACGTGGGGCCCGCACCACTTGTAGGCGCTGGTGACGTAGAAGTCGGCGCCCAGCTCGGCCACGTCGATGGGCCCGTGGGGCGTGGCGTGCACCCCGTCGACGTAGGTCTGGGCGCCCGCCAGGTGGGCGAGCTGGGTGATCTCCGCGACCCGGGGGCGGATGCCGAGGATGTTGCTCGCGGCGGTGACCGCGACCAGGCGGGTCCGCTCCCCCACCAGCTCGCGGTACTGGTCGACCGCCAGCTGGCCGGAGACGGGGTCGACGTCGGCGAAGCGGACCGTTGCGCCGGCCGACGTGGCCGCCTGCACCCAGGGCCGGACGTTCGCGTCGTGGTCGAGGCGGGAGAGGACCACCTCGTCTCCGGGCCCCCAGGTCTTGGCCAGGGCCACCGAGATCCGGTAGGTGAGGCTGGTCATGTTGGGGCCGAGGACGACGCCCTCGGCGACGCCGCCCACCAGGTCCGCCACCGCTCGGCGGCACTCGGCGACGATCTCCTCGGAGCGGCGGCTCGCCGGGAAGGCCGCGCCGAGGTTGCCCAGGCCGCCCCGGTAGGCGGAGGCGATGGCCTCGATGACCACCTCCGGCACCTGGGTGCCGGCCGCACCGTCGAGGTAGGCGTAGCCGTCGCGCAGGGCCGGGAACTGGGCACGCACCCGGTTCACGTCGTAGCGGGGAAGGGCGGCGGCGGGGGCGCTCAACGGTCCACCTCCGACATGTCGCGGTAGCGCGGGCCGGCCGCGCTGCCGCGCGGGAACGCCTCCTCGATGGCGGCCAGCTCGTCGGCCGAGAGGCTCACCTCGACCGCCGCGGCATCGTCCTCCAGGTGGACCATCCCCCGGGTGCCCGGGATGGGCACGATGTCAGGCCCCTGGTGGAGGAGCCAGGCCAGGGCCAGCTGGGCGGGGGTGATGCCCTTGCCGGCCGCGATCGCCGCCAGTCGCTCGACGCCCGCCCGGTTGGCGACGAAGTTGTCGCCCTGGAAACGGGGCCCGCGGCGGCGGCTGTCCCCGTCCCCGAAGTCCTCTGGTGACCGGAAGTCGCCGGAGAGGAAGCCCCGCCCCAGGGGGCTGTAGGCGACGAAGCCGATGCCGAGCGCCCGGACCGTGTCCAGCAGCTCTCCCTCGGGGTCCCGGCTCCAGATGGAGTACTCGGTCTGGAGCGCGGAGATGGGGTGGACGGCGTGGGCGCGGCGGATGGTGGTGGGAGCCGCTTCGGAGAGGCCGAGGAAGCGGACCTTGCCCTGCGCCACCAGCTCCGCCATGGCCCCCACCGTCTCCTCGATGGGCACACTCGGATCGACACGGTGCTGGTAGTAGAGGTCGATCCGCTCCACCCCGAGACGCCCCAGTGACGCGTCGCAGGCGCGAGGGACGTAGTCCGGGTCTCCCCGGATGCCGAGCAGGTCGCCGCCCTCGGCGAAGGAGTAGCCGAACTTGGTCGCCAGGAAGACCCCGTCCCGGCGCTCCCGGAGGACCCGGGCCAGGAGACGCTCGTTGCTGCCCCGACCGTACATGTCGGCGGTGTCGAGGAACGTGATGCCGAGGTCGATGGCCCGGTTGAGCGTCGCCAGTGACCCGGCCTCGTCGGCCGCCCCGTAGACGCCGGCCATGGCCATGCAGCCCAGCCCGATGGCCGACACCTCGGCTCCCTGAGATCCCAGACTGACCAGCCTCAAGCCCACCTCCTCCTCGCCATGGTGCTGTCCACGCCACCGCCTCCTCGACCATTGAACCAGCCCGGACCCTGGGCCCGTCTCGCTACCATCGGCCGGGGGTCACCAAGGGAGGACGTGGTGGATCTGGAACTCTCCGGGCGTCCGGTGCTGGTGACGGGGGCGAGCCAGGGGATCGGACTCGAGATCGCGCGGACGCTGCTGCGGGAGGGCTCCCCGGTCGCCATCTGCGCCCGCGGCGAGGCTCGCCTGACGGCGGTCGCGAGGGAGCTGAGGGGCTCCGGGATCCCGGTCTTCGCCAGGGCGCTGGACGTCACCGACCACGCGGCCCTCTCCAGCTTCGTCGACGCCGCCGCGGCCGAGCTGGGTGGCCTCTTCGGGATCGTGGCAAACGCCGACGGCACGACCGGCGGGAGCTTCGAGGAGTCCCGACCCGAGGACTGGGTGGACACCTTCGAGCGCAACGTCGGGCACGCGGCCAACCTCGTGCGCTCGGCCATCCCCCACCTGGCCCGGGCGGGCGGGTCGGCGGTCTTCATCTCGTCCATCTCCGGCACCAAGCCTGCCCCCCGGTCGCAGTACGGGGTCAGCAAGGCCGGCCTCATCTACCTGGCGGCGGTGCTGTCCCGGGAGCTGGCTCCGAAGCGCATCCGGGTCAACGCCGTGAGCCCGGGGTCGATCCTCGTCCCGGACGGCGCCTGGGACGCCTACCGTATCCGAGACCCGGAGGGCTTCCAGCAGTTCCTGGACCGGGACCTGCCCTGGGGGCGGCTGGGCACCGCCCGGGAGGTGGCCGATGTGGTCGCCTTCGCCCTCTCCCCCCGGGCCAGCTGGATCAGCGGGGCCAACCTCGCCGTCGACGGCGCCCAGGGCCGCGCCAACTCATCGGCATGGTAGCCGCCAGCCCCGGGGCCCTCGGGCGATGACCGGCGGGCCGAACCGGATCCGGTGGGGCATCCTCAGCACCGCCAACATCGGTGTCAAGCGGTTCATCCCGGGGGCGCAGAAGTCCGGCAACGGGGTGGTCCTGGCCATCGCCAGCCGCGACCGGGCCCGGGCCGAGAAGGTGGCCGCGCAGCTCCAGATCCCGCGCGCGTACGGAACCTACCAGGAGCTGCTCGCCGACCCCGACGTCGACGCCATCTACAACCCTCTGCCGAACAGCCTGCACGCGGAGTGGACCCTGGCCGCGGCGGCCGCCGGCAAGCCGGTCCTCTGCGAGAAGCCACTCGCCCTCGACGCGGGCCAGGCCCGCTCCATGATCGAGGGCTGTCGGGAACGGGGCGTGCTCCTGATGGAGGCCTTCATGTACCGCTTCCATCCCCAGCACCAGCTGGTGCAGCGCCTCATCGAGGCCGGCGCGGTGGGAGAGGTCCGCTTCGTCCGCTCCAACTTCATGTTCATGCTCGAGCCCTTCCCCAAGAGCAACGTCCGCCTCAGCGCACCTCTCGGTGGCGGTGCGCTGATGGATGTGGGCTGCTACTGCGTGAACGCGGCCCGGATGGTCTTCGGTCGCGAGCCCCTGGCCGGCTCGGCCCTCTGGGACGTCCGGGCAGAGTTCGGGGTCGAGATCTCGCTGGCCGGGGTGCTGGAGTTTTCGGAGGGGGGCCTGGCGACCTTCGACTGCGGTTTCAGGGCCCCCGGCCAGGGGGCCTACACCGTGGTCGGCAGCCTGGGCCAGATCGAGGTGCCCAACGCCTTCGTGCCCGCGCCCACACCGGTGAAGGTCCGCGTCACCGGCCCCAGCGGCCTTGAGGAACACGAGGTCGGCGGGGTGGACCAGTATCAGCTCGAGGCCGAGGAGTTCGCGGACGCGCTGATCACCGGGCGCCCGCTTCGGATCCCGGCCGAGGACGCACTGGGGACGCTGGCCGCCATCGAGGCGCTGACCGACTCGGCACGGGCCGACGGGCGGCGGCAACCGGTGGGCGGGCCCGTCAGGGAGTAGGAGCCGGGCGCCGGGCGATCCGGTGCCGGCCAGGACCGGCTTGGAGCGGGCGGCTGATCTCCGCCCCGAGTAGGGTGGGGCGGTGCGGAAGCAGCCCACGGCGGCCCCCAGAGCGGCCCGGCTGGGCTGGGCGGTCCTGGCCACGCTGGTCGTGGTTGCCGTCGAGCTGGTCGCCGGCATCGTCGGGCAGTCGGTGGCCCTGCTGGCGGACGCTGGCCACGTCGCTGTCGATGCCATGGGCCTGGGCCTGGCCTGGTGGGCCGTGGCCGAGATCCGCCGGCCCCCGTCGGGGCGCAACACCTATGGGTACCAGCGGGTTGGAACTCTCATGGGGCTGGGGAACGCGCTCCTGCTGCTGTTCGTGGTGGGCGGGATCGGAGCAGCCGCATCGCTGAGGCTCGCCAACCCGGCACGGCCCGACCCTGCCCTGATGGCGGCTGCGGCTGGCTTCGGGGTCCTCGCCAACCTGGTCACCGTTTCCCTGATTCGCGGCGACCGGTCCTTCAATGCTCGCGCTGCCCTCCTGCACGTCGCCGGCGACCTGGTGGCCGGCCTCGGGGTCTTGGCCGCCGCGGTCGCCATCGCGCTTACCGGCTGGGCGCGGGCCGATCCGCTGGTGTCGCTCCTGATCTCGCTGGTCATCGCCGTCGGGGCCGTCCGGCTGCTTCGGGAGGGGCTCCCGGTGATCCTGGAGTCCGCCCCCAGCTCCATGTCCCTGGCCGTGGTCGAGGAGTACATCACCGCCACCCCCGGCGTCAGCGGCGTCCATGACCTCCATGTGTGGCAGCTGGCGCTCGACCGCCACGCGCTCTCCTGTCACCTGGCGCTAACCAGCCAGTCGCTGGAAGACGCGGAGCACCTGGTGCAGGACCTGTCCGAGCGGCTCTGCTCGCGCTTCGAGTTACACCACACCACGATCCAGGTCGAGGCCTGTCATCCCTGCCCGCCGGGGCTCTGCGCCGACCAGGTCTCTCGCTTCGACAACCACGTCCACCGAGCCCGCGACCGGGTGGCGGCTGACCGCTCCCTGCACTAGGGACCGGACGCGCCGGCCGGGTCCGGCCGCCGCCCTCAGCGATACAGCTCGGACGACTCCGTCCCGACCCCCCCTTTCCCCCCGCCGTCGGCCCGCGGGCTGAGCGTCGAGAACTCGGCTCCGGAGCGCCAGCGTCGGTCCACGACCTGGACCAGAACTCCCATCAGCTCCGCCGCCATCCAACCAAAGCCGGCGCCGAGTATCCCGATGTGATGTATCAGGATCCACGAGACACCGAGTTGCACGAGGGCCATGCCCCAGACGAAGGCGCTGGCCTGCGTGTATCTCCGCTGGATTCGCAGGATGGTTATGTAGACCGAGTTGAGCGCGTCTGGCAGCGTCGTCGTGACCAAAAGGATGAGCAGCAGGGCAGCGTGCTCGCCGTAGCTCCGGCCGAAGGCGGTCAGGAGAGGCTTGGCCAGGAACACCAGGGCGACGGTGGCCAGCAGCAGGAGAGGGACGATCACCTTGAGCGCCTGTCTGGCACGTGCCGTCGCCCGTGACGGAGCTCGCGAACCCTCCGCAAAGAGCGCCGCAGCGACAGAGAGCGACCCGATGAAGAAGAAGCTCCCGACCCGCCACGCGGAGTAGAAATATGCGGTGTCGGTAAGTGAGACGATCGCACCCACGATCACCGGCACGACATAGGTGGGGATCGAGGCACCAACGCCGATCATGTAATTTCCGAACATGGTCAGCCGCATCGCGCTCACCTCGGCGAAGAGGTTGGCGACGACGGGGCGGAAAGCGCGATGACGAGCCAGCAGGAGCAGGCTGGTGCCGTCCGCAGCCAGGACCGCGACCGTCCAACCGATCTGGATGCCGACCGCGCCCTCGGCGTGGAGGACCGGCAGCAGGAGGAGTGGGAGCTTGACCGTGCTCATCAGCGTGTTGGTGAGGAGCCTGACCTCGGTGCGTCGCTCCACCACCCAGATGTTGTCCAGCACTGAGCCAGCGTTGGTGAGTCCGACCCCGGCCGCCAACGCCAAGCCGTAGGTCGGGCTTCTCAGCGCGGCGACATGGATGATGTAGGGAAGTGGGACCCAGCAGATCAGGCCGCTCAGCACCCCAAAGAAGAAGGCAACGGCAAGGGAGGCTGAGACGGTTAGGCTCCACTCTGCTCCGGCCCTGCGCGTCGGTATGCGCTGAACCACCGCTGAGGACGTCCCCAGCAACGAGAGCAGTGATGCGACCGTCATCACGGAGACGCTGACGGCGGCGGTACCAACCTCGGAGGCAGGATAGACGCGCGCCGCCAGCACCCAGTATCCGAAGCCGAGGATGGCCGTCAAGGATGTCGCCACGACGATGAGGCTGCTGGCGCGCGCCAGCGCATCCCGGAAGAACTGCCTTGGCAGCCTCGCGAGTGACACCGAGCGCTCAACCAAGGGAGCGGCCCCTCCGTCGACACGCTGCGGCTCGGCCGGCTGCCACTGGCTCACACCCTGGCGGCCTGGGGCTCACGGACGGGCGGCGACTGCGCTGCTCGGGCGTCTGGCTGACCTCGCTCCCACCGGCGGCGTCCATGTCCTAGTCTTTGAGCCCCAATCCTAACCCGGTCCGGGGCCCGGGGCCCTCTCCCGGGCCGGGCGCGCCCGGGGCGGCCCGGCCGGGGTCACAGAGACTATCCCCGATCTGAACCCGAGCTGGGAAGACGGCACAGTCGCAGACGGGGCCAGCTTGTAACGGCCGACTTCCGGGACCGTCATAACCGTGGTCCCTCGCTGCCGTAGCCGCCAGAGGGGCGACACCTTCCGACCAGCCCGCAGCCGCCGTCCAGGGGATACGGTTCCTATCGGTGGTCCAGTTCGGAGAAGGCCGACCGACCTCGTCCCAGGAGGGGGATGGCTCGGCCGCCGGGACCTTGCGCTAAGCTACCAGCGCTCGGAGATCATGCTCCCCGACTTCCACAATGCTGATTCACGTTGGCCGCCAAGGCACGAGGGCAGGCTGACACCCGTTCCACGAGGTCTAGCGGATGAACGACTCGGATCCAACCCTGGCGACACCTGCGGCGCCCACCGCGGGTTCGTCGGCAAACGTGCGCGCCGTGCTCGTCCGCAAGACCATCGACGTGTCGCGGCTGATGCCGCTGGCATGGCATCGGCACGTGCTGTTCCTCATGGCCCACCACAAGGTGGGCAACTTCTCCCGACCCACCAGCTTCAGCGAAAAGGTCAACTGGCGGATCATCCACGACCGGCGGGCGATCCTGCGTCTCACCTGCGACAAGCTGCACAGCCGTGAGACGGCACAATCACTCGGGATCCCGGCTCCTGAGACGGTCTGGTATGGGGAAAGCCTAGACGGTCTGGTGGGAACGGCCATGCCCGACCACTGGGTGCTGAAGCCCAACGACGGGAGCGGGCAGGTTACCTTCGGCGCCGGAGCCGTGAGGGACGTCTCCTCGCTGCGTGCCGTCACTGACAAGTGGCCCAAGAAGTCGCCACCCGCCATGGACGGGGAATGGGCCTACAAGCATGCTCGACGCCTCTACATCATCGAGAGGATGCTGGGCACCGGCCGCAGCACCCCCGTCAGCTACAAGTTCTTCTGTTTCGATGGGGAGCCACGCTACGTGCACGTGATCGCCGTCGGTGAGTCTCGCTTCGACCGGTGGCGCCAGAAGGTGGGAGCGCGCTGGCCACCTGAGGACACGCCCATGCGGTTCTACACCCCAGCCTGGGAGCCCCGGGACGCGCAGCTTGCGGACTTCCCCCTGGCCAAGGTGGCGCCCCGCCCCCCAGCACTCGACTCCATGCTTGAAGCGGCAGCGAAGTTGGCTCGGGGATTCGACATGATGCGCGTCGACTTCATGGGTGACGGAGAGACGTTCGTCTTCGGTGAACTGACCCCCTACCCTCACGCCGGGCTGACACGCTTCAACCCCTCAGCCTTTGATCTGGAACTCGGCGCCCACTGGACGCTTCCGCAGCTATGACGTGCGGCCCTGTTTCAGCTGACCTCGAGGCCTGAGCCCCCCATATGGAAGAAGACGTCTATCGGCTCGCGGCCCAGCGCGCGATCGAGTACCTGAGTGCCCTCCCCTCAAGGCGCGCGGTGCCGAGGAGCGGCGACGTCGAGGCGCTCGTCCAGTTCGACTCTCCTCTGGGGGAAGAGCCGGAGCCGGCAGAGAGGATCGTCGAGTCGCTGGCGAGCATCGGGTCACCCGCGACCGTTGCCAGCTCCGGCGGCCGCTACTTCGGGTTCGTGATCGGTGGCACGCTGCCAGCCGCCCTGGCAGCCGACTGGATGGTCACTGCCTGGGATCAGAGCGCGAGCAGTGACGCAGCCTCCCCAGTGGCAGCGGCCCTGGAGGCTGTCTCTCTCCACTGGCTGCTTGACATCTTCGAACTTCCACAGGCAACGGCCGGCGCCTTTGTCACCGGTGCCACCATGGCCAACTTCACCGCGCTCGCGGCGGCACGGCACTGGGCGCTCGCCCGCCAGGGCTGGAACGTCGATGCCGACGGGCTTGCTGGCGCCCCGCCGCTGACCGCCATGGTCAGCGCCGAGGCCCACCCCTCGATCTCAAAGTCCCTCGGACTGCTGGGCCTCGGCCGCGGCAGGACGGTCGTTATCCAGACGGACGAACAAGGCCGCATGCGCCCGGATGCCATCCCCGACGTCGACGGAGCGGTGATCATATGCGCTCAGGTGGGCAACGTCAACACCGGTTCCTTCGACCCTATCGAAGCCATCTGCTCTCGGGCCGCCGAGTTGGACGCCTGGGTTCACGTAGATGGGGCCTTCGGCCTCTGGGCCGCAGCCTCTCCATCCCACCGCCACTTGCTGCGCGGCATCGGGGGTGCCCAGTCCTGGTCGACCGATGCCCACAAGTGGCTCAACGTACCCTACGACTCGGGCATGGCCTTCGTCAGTGACGTCGATGCCCTCACCGAAGCCATGGCGATGCACGCCGACTACCTCGCCGTCGGTGAGGGAAGACAGCCCAAGCATTACATTCCCGAGCTCTCAAGGAGAGCACGGGGAGTCGACATATGGGCAGCCCTCCGCTCTCTCGGACGGAGTGGCTTGGCAGCGTTGGTGGACACCTGCTGCCGACACGCAACCCGCTTCGCAGATGGCCTGCGCGACGCGGGCTACGAGGTTCTCAACGACGTGGTCCTGAACCAGGTCCTGGTCTCGTTCGGGGATGCCGATGCCACCAGACGGGTGATCGCCGGAATCCAGGAAGACGGGACATGCTGGTGTGGTGGCACCGTGTGGCATGGACGCACGGCTATGCGTATCAGTGTGACATCCTGGCGGACGAGCGACGAGGACGTCGAGCGCAGCCTTGAGGCGATGCTTCGGATCGCACGCCACGTGAGTACCGGACCAGTTCCCGGCTAGCGAAGCGACGGACGGGGCGCTGGACTCCAGGACCCCTCGCTGTTCGATCCCAGCCATCCGTATGACGCGTCTGATGGGCGCGACGCGCGAGCACGCGCGACGCGACCCTCGCCCTCTGAAGGACCACGGCGCAGCCATCAGCGCCTGAGACGACTCCCGCCGTGAGCGTCCACTGCACGAGCATGTGGATCGGGACTACGACTTGACGGCTTCGTCAAGGCATGGCCTCGTCGGCACTCATCCTTGCCAGGGCGGCATCTCCGCAGGTGGACGTGGCAAGCGAGCACCGGTCAACGCTGGTGCTCGGTCAGTGGCGCAGTTCCCGTCTTCTGATTCCGTTGCCCCGGTCACAAGCGCGTAACAGCGTTTGGGCCTGCTGAAACGCGGCTCTAGCCTCCGGTTCAGGAGGTATCCGACGGAGCCGAGCGACGGCATCCAAGTGCTGTCGTCGAAGCCAGCATTTCCGCCCTGGTCTGTCTCCGGACATGGCACCGCCTCGAGTCGGAGGCACTGCCAGTAGGGGGATCAGCGATCGCGCACGGGGAGCTCTGGCCTGGCCGCGTTCAGCCCAGAGCGCCACGGGAAGCGGACGGCAGAGCCAGGGGCTGGCGCGGACCCAAGGGAGGAACGACATGCTGAGAACCGGTCTTGGGGGCTTGGGGGTAGCGGCAGCGGTCGGTTTGGTGTTGGGCGGGTTGGCATGGGCCAGTCAGAGCGTCGATCACGCGGTGGGGCATCCCGTTACTCCGCCGGCGGCGTCGGCCTCAAACAGCCATCAGGGCGTCGAACCGCCGGAAGCCTGGACAAGACACGCCGACATCCGCCCCACACCGACTCCGAGAGCGACGTCGCGCGCCACGACCCAGCCCACCACACCGGCCCCGGCCTCGTCACCGCAGCCGGTGCAACCGGCCATCCCGGCCGGCGACAGCTGCCCTGAACTTGGACTCTTTGTCAACGGGCAGAGCCCGGCTGGCGTGACCTCACTGGCCTCGCAGCTGGGGGTCAGTGCGAACGTCATGACCGTTTACGCCTGGGACAACTACACAGTCTTCACCCCTCCGACAACGTCCATGCGCCTCCTCCTCGCCGTGGGAGAGGTGACGCCGGCGGAGGCGACGACGATCGGTGAGAGCCTGGTGGCGAGCGGCCATGCCAACACGATGATCCGCATCATGTGGGAGATGAACGGTAACTGGATGCAGTGGGGCACTCAGAGCCTCTCTGCAGCTCAGTACATCTCGATCTACCAGGCCGCCGAGCAGGCATTCGCAGCCGTCCCAGGCAATCAGTTCCAATACATCTGGAACATCAATGCGGGAACGGCGGAGCCCGGCCGGACCGAGTTTGACACCTACCCGGGCGATGCCTACGTCTCACAGGTAGGGATCGACTTCTATGACTACAACGACGACGACACGATCCCGCCGATACTTGCCTTTGCCGCCGCTCATGGGAAGCCCGTTTCCTTCGATGAGTGGGGCCTCAACGGAACCGACAACCCTGGCTTCATCGACTACGTGGCCAGCGTCGTGAACAACCCTGCGAACCACGTCGTGCTGCAGGCGTACTTCTCCTTCGACGGCAACATCAACTCGCTGATCTCTGACTTCCCGGCCGCCGAGGCCGAGTACCGCAAGGACTTCGCGGGCTGCTGAAGACTCCCCGCCCCCATCGGCGGACCTGCGTCGGCAGGGCCGCCGGTGGGGGCGGACCGAGCCCTCAGTCTCCCTGGCGGTGAGTCCACCCACCGGCCGGTGAAGCCCAGTTCTGGAGGCCGGCAGCCCTACGCACGGAGAGGGCGGCGAGAGCGACGGGAGAGCTGCCGGCTGGCGCTCGGCCTCGACCTAGGGGGTCGTGTCCCCGGCCCTCCCCACAGATTCCCGCGCCGCGACCACGGACCTCATCCGCGCCCAAGCCTCGTCAACGTGCCGCTGGACCTCCGCTCTTGCAGCCGACCTGTTCCGAGCGAGGATCGCGTCAAGGATGGCCCGGTGGTTGCGCAGCTCCTGATCGAAAGGTAGATGCACGGCGCTGGTCTCGTTCACCAGCAGTCGGAGCTTGCCGGCCAGCGCGTCCCGCCACACGCGGTTGAGCAGTTCATTGCCCGTCAACTGGTACAAGGTATCGTGGAAGGCGAGGTCAGCCAGGGCCATCGCGCGAGAGTCGCCGGCCCGAGCGGCACGCTGGATCCGGTCCCACTGCTTCTCCAACACCCGGTCCTTGCTGGGCTGCGCGGAGGCGATGAGCAAGCCGACGGCGTAGGTCTCCAGTGCTCTGCGCAACCCGTAGTGCTCATCGACAGACTGCATGGTGAACTGGACGACGTAAGTCCCGCGCCGGGGCGAACTCTGTACCAGCCCGTCCTTCTCCAGCCGGGCCAGGGCCTCGCGGAGCGGGCCACGGCTCACACCCATCTCCTGTGCCAGCGACGACTCCACCAACCTCTCGCCACTGACGAACTGCCCACCGAGGATCGAAGCTCGGAGGGCCTCCATCACCGTGGTTCCGAGCGTCTCCCGGTGGATCCGTCCCACCCGCGCCGTGGACCCAGCTCGCGACCCGACGTGCCTGGGCGGACCCTGCTGTCCGCCGGCATTGCGGGCACGCCTCGGCCTGCCCACCCCGCCCAGTTCGGCGGCGTTCCCCATGGATCTCCCCTCAAGTTTCGCGGCGATTGACTCAGCGCTTCTGAAGCCGCACCTCAAACGCGTCCCGGAGGCCATCACCGATGAAGTTGAAGGCCACCACGACAATCACGATGCACACTCCCGCCGGCCAGATCTGCCACCAATAGCCGGCGTACACGTAGTTCACACCGTTGGAGAGCATGCTTCCCCAGTTGGCCGCGGGCGGTGGGATGCCCAGGCCGAGGAAGCTCAGCGACGTGACCGCCAGGATCGCGTCCGCCACCTGGAAGGTGGCGTTCACCATGACGGTTCCAAAGACGTTGGGGATTATGTGACGGAAGATGATCCTGAGCGGTCCGGCCCCCTGGCCGTGGGCTGCCTCGACGAACTGGCGGGTCCTCAGGGTAAGCGTCTCGGCACGAACCAGCCTGGACGGTACCAGCCAGGCAACGGACGCGATCACGATGATCAGCAGCGGCTCCGAGGGAGTGAAGATGCTGGCCAGGAATAGCAGGAGGAAGAGCGTAGGGATGGCCAGGAGCGCGTCGACGGCACGCATCATCACGCTGTCCACGATCCCACCGACGAAGCCCGCGATCGCGCCCCAGATGACACCGAAGCTGGTCGCGAGGAGTGCCACGACGAGCCCCACGACCAGCGATGTCTGGCCTCCGACCATGAGCCGTCCCAAGAGGTCGTAGCCCACGTCATCCGTCCCCAGCAGGTGGCGCAGGCTGGGGCCCTGGTCCTCGATCCCGAGATTCGTCTGGATCTGGTTCGTGTGATAGAAGAGGGGGCCCAGGAAGCAGAAGAGCACGAAGAAGATGACGACGAACACGCCCACGACGGCGAGTCGGTTCTCGGCGAAGACGGAGACGACCAAGCGCAGCCAGCTGCCCTGCTGATGGATCTCGCCCGCGTCGATGGTAGGGCCGGGGCCGACGGTGGCCTCCGGCTCCAGGGGCACGCCGCTGATCAAGCGGGCTCCCTCCGTGGTCTCCGACAGTCAGGGCTCATACGTAGCGCACCCGCGGGTCGAGGACCGCGTACAGCACATCGGCCAGCAGCGACCCCGCGACCACGGCGACTCCCACCACGATGGTGGTTCCCAGCATGACCGGGAAGTCGTCTGTCTGGGCGGCGTTCCAGAAGAGATAGCCCATCCCGGGATAGTTGAACAGCGACTCGGTGATGAGGGCGCCGCTCAGGATCCCGGGGAGGCTCAGCCCCACCAGCGTGATGATGGGAAGCAGTGCGTTGCGCAGGACGTGGCGGAACAGGATGGCTGACTTCGAGAGACCCTTCGATGATGCCGTCCGCACATAGTCCTGAAGGAGGTTCTCGATCACGGACGATCGCATGTAGCGGCTGAAGAGGGCCAGCGTGATCAGGGTCAGCGTCATCACCGGCAGAACCAGGTTGGGGATCTGGTCGATGAGCGGCGACGTCGATGTGGGCCCCGTGGAGGGCAGGAGGGGGAATAGCTGGCTCAGCAGGATGATGAGGATCGTGCCGAGAAAGAAGGAGGGCATCGAGTAGAAGAGGAAGGACATCCCGGTCAGGACGTAGTCCTCTGGGTGGTTCCGCCTGACCGCCTGATAGATGCCGATGGGGACAGCGATCAGGAGGGCCAGGATGGTCGCCACCCCGACCAGAACCAGCGTTCGGGGGATGTTCTCCCCGAGCAGGGCGTCCACGCTCTGGTTCTGCTTGTAAGAGAAGCCGAGGTTGAGGTGGATGAGCTGGTTGACCCAGGCCAGGTACTGGATCGGCAGCGGCTTGAGCAGACCGTAGCGCACGTCGAAGGCGTGGATCTGCGCCTTGTTGGCGCGCAACCCAAGCACCGCCTTGGCCGGACCTCCGGGAAGGAGGTGCAGCAGGATGAAGACGATGATCGAGACGCCGAACAGGACGGCGATGGCCTGGATCGTCCGCCGGATCAGAAACGCTCTCATTTCAGCCAGGACCCACTCGCGAGGTGGGGTTTCCACACCCCGAAGCCAGCATCATAGTCACCTTCCGGTCGACAGTCGACCGGGGCGGCGCCTCCTCTGGCGCTCTGGACGGCAGGGCTGGGCCGACCCCGGCGGAGGCCGGCTCAGCTCGGCCCCGGGGCCGTCCGGGGCCGAGCTCCGAACTCGGCTGCGTGCCTCTCGAACCCCCCCGTGGCCTCGAGCTGGCGCTCGATGGCAAGGGCGAGCTCCCGGGCCGACTCCCTGTCGAGCTCGACCGCGACCCGAGCCGAGGCGCCCAGCGCGGGGTTCAGAAAGTCGACGTTGAGGCTGTGCTCGAAGGGAGCGTGAGAGGGATGGTCGAAGTAGACGTTGACGCTGGCGACGGGGAACCATCCGCCGGCGCCCTTGGCGCTGCCCTGAGCCGGCAGCACTTCGGTCTCGTAGGTGCACATGTCACGCCCTCCTAGCTGCCGAGGTGCTCGCCGAAGAAGTCCCAGATCTCCTCCCAGCCCTGGGTCGCCGCCTCCTGCCGGTAGCTCGGCCTCTCCGTGGCGAAGAAGGCGTGACCCGCGCCGGGGTAGGTGTGGAACTCGAACTGCTTGCCCGCGGCGCTGAGCGCGCGCTCGAGCTCCGCCGTCTGGTCCGGCGACGGGTACTGGTCCTCGGCCCCGAAGAGGCCCAGGACCGGACAGGACAGCTGGCCGACCCGGTCCAACAGCGGGCTCACGTGCAGCGGGGAGTCCGCGGGCGGCGTGCCGACGATGAAGGCCCCGTAGCAGACGACGGCGGCGTCCAGCTCCAGGCTGCACGCCGCCAGGAAGGACTGGCGGCCGCCGGAGCAGTAGCCGATGACGCCCAGGCGGCCGTTGGCGCTCTCACGCCCGCGCAGATAGGTGCCCGCTCCACCCACGTCCCCGACCAGCCGCGGGTCAGGCACGCCGCCCTTGGCCCGGACCGCCGCGGCGGCGTCGTCCGGGTCCGCCCCCGGCGCTTCGCGCCAGTAGAGGTTGGGACACGCGGCCAGGTAGCCGTGGGCCGCGAAGCGCCGGGTCACCTCCTTGCTCCACTCGTCGTAGCCGGGCATGTGGTGGATGACCACGACCGAGCCGTACCGGCCCGGGTCCAGGGGCTGGGCCACGTAGGCCTGGATCTCGTCACCCCCGTGCCCCGGGAACTGGACCGTCTCCGCCCTGATGTCGCCCTTCATCCCGGTCCTCACCTCCAATCTGGCTCCGGCCGGCCAACAGCTGCGCCCAGCGAGCCAGATTGTTTCACCCCGGAGATGCCCGGCGTCCCCACGGACCCGGCGGAAACTGAATGTGGCAACCTTGCGGTGCCCATGGAGGAGATGGTGGCGGCGACCAACCCCGCTCCCGCTGGATCCGGCGACGCGGCGCCCGTACCGGCGGCCCCGGGACGGATCGGAGTGGTCGGTGCCGGCGTGATGGCCGAGGCCATGGTCGCTGGCTGGCTTCGGCGGGGCCTGGTCCAGCCCCAGCAGGTCACCTGCAGCCATCCGCGGCCGGAGCGGCGGGAGGAGCTGCGCCACCGCTACGGCGTGGAGGTGGTGGGCAGCAACGCGAGCGCCAGCCGCGCCGCCTCGATCGTGGCGCTGACCGTCAAGCCGCAGATGCTGCCCCGGGTTCTGCCGGAGCTGAGGGGGACGCTGACCGATGACGCCCTGGTGCTGAGCATCGTGGCCGGCGCCAGTACCGCGAGCATCCGCGCCGGGCTGGGGCACAGCGCGGTCGTGCGCGCCATGCCGAACACGCCGGCGCAGATCGGGTCCGGGGTCACGGTCTGGTACGCGACCCCGGACGTGAACCCCGGGCAGCGCGAGCTGGCGGACCTGCTCCTGCATGCTCTCGGGGTCTCGGTCGAGGTCGAGGACGAGCTCCAGGTGGCCATGGCCACGGCCCTCAGCGGCACCGGCCCCACCTATGCCTTCCTCTTCGCCGAGGCGCTCATCGAGGCAGGCGTTCACCTCGGCTTCCCCCGGCACCTGGCGCGCACGCTGGTCTGGGACACGCTCCGGGGATCGGTCGACTTCGCGGTGCAGAGCGGTGAACATCCGGCTCGGCTGCGCGACATGGTGACCTCTCCGGGCGGCACCTCGGCCGAGGCGCTGGCCGCGCTGGAGCGCGGCCGCTTCCGCACCGTCGTCGGGGACGCGGTCTGGGCCGCCTACCGCCGCACCAAGGAGCTGGAGACGGGAACCTCCAGCGCTGGCGGGCCCCCGACCGGCCCGGGGGCCTCGGGGCGGGCCGGCTGACCAGATCGCCTCAGCGATTGCCCGACTTTCACGGAACTCGAAATGGCACCCTGGATGTCCTACGTCTATAGTCCGGGAGATGAGCCTCGGCCCGGGAGCGTTGCTGCAGGTGCGTCCTGTGCGCAAGGCCTTCGAGCAGGTGGCCGACCAGCTGAGGCAGCACATCGTCCTGGGCACGCTGGCACCGGGTGACCGCCTGCCCACCGAGGCGGAGCTCAGCGCGCAGTTCGGGGTCAGCCGGGGCACGGTCCGCGAAGCGCTCCGGACGCTGGGCAGCGAGGGCCTGATCAGCACCTCGCGGGGCGGCAACGGGGGCAGCTTCGCGGCCGTCCCCAAGGCCAGTCATCTGGTCCAGTCCCTGACCGGGACCATCGCCCTCATGACCGCCTCCAACGAGGTGTCGGTGGGCGAGCTCCTGGAGGCCCGTCAGTGCCTGGAGGTGCCGGCCGCCGCCAAGGCGGCCCAGAGGCGCACCGCCACCGACCTGGCGGCGCTCGACGCCGCCATCCCGACGTCCACCACGGGTCTCCTCCCGAGCATGCTCTACGAGTGCAACCGCGACTTCCACTTGGGGGTGGTGAGCGCGGCCGGCAACCGCGTCCTCTCCGTCATCGCGGAACCCCTCTTCGTCACCATGCAGGTCCGCTTCCTGCGCGAGCGCGCGCCCGACGACTTCTGGGAGCGGGTCACGGTGGCCCACCGGCAGATCGTCGACGCCATCCGGGCCCGGGACAGCCGCGCCGCCGAGCGGGCCATGGTCGAGCACCTGAAGGAGCTGGCCCCGACCTACGAGGAGATCGATCGCGAGCCCGGCCCGCGGTCGCGGAGCAGGGAGGCGGCGCCGGCGCGGACCGCCGTGGTCAGCGCCTAGGAGGCACCCTCCCCGCCGCCACCCAGGGCGCGCTTGACCTCCCCGGCGGCGGCGATCAGTTCGGGCGTGCTGAGGTTCGCGTTGCTGAAGGTGAAGCCACCGATCCCCAGCTCGAGATAGGGAGCGAGGCGCTCCAGGGCGTGGTCCGGGGTCACCGGCTCGCCCACCACGGCGAGGCGCTCGGGCGGGATGCGCTCCTTGATCCGGCGCGCGTCGGCCTGGTCCAGCGCCAGCAGGCAGGGCGCCATGACGGTGCGCAGGATGGTGCCGGGGTCGCGACCCTCCTCCTCGCAGTAGCCGTCGAGGATGCCCATCTTGCGCCTCGACTCCTCGATCCCGGGGAACCAGTTGGAGATGTCGGCGTAGCGGGCGACCAGGCGCAGGGTCCGCTTCTCGCCCGCGCCGCCGACCAGGATCCGGGGCCCGCCCGCCTGGAGGGGCCGCGGTTCGTTGAGCGCGCGCTCGATCCTGAAGTACCTGCCGGTGAAGCTGGGGCGCTGCTCGGAGAACATGAGCCGGGCGATCTTGAGCGCCTCCTCGAGCCGGTCCATGCGTCGCCCGATGGGCGGGAACTCGAAGCCGTAGCCGGCGTGCTCGTCCTCGTTCCAGGCCGCCCCCAACCCCAGCATGGCCCGTCCCTTGGACAGGATGTCGAGGGTGGTGACGATCTTGGCCAGGTGGGCCGGGTTGCGGTAGGTGACGCCGGTGACCAGGGCGCTGAGGCGGATGGTGCGGGTCCGCTGCGAGAGCGCCGCCAGCGTGGAGTACGACTCCAGCATCGGCTCCGTCTCCGGGCCCACGCCCCGGATCTGGTAGAAGTGGTCCATCACGGTGACCATGTCGAAGCCGGCCCGCTCGGCCTCCACCGCCAGCTCGGCGACGTGCTCGAAGAGGCGCTCCGGGGGCACGCCCGGGAAGCTGTAGCTGGGCATGTGGTAGCCGAAGAAGGGAACGGTCATGTGGGCGTCTCCTCCACTTCACCTGCTGGGCTGAGGACGCACCCCACTCTAGTCGGCGAGGCGGTGCGCCCCCGTTGGGAAACCAGCCCGGCGCGCCAGGAGCCCGGGTGGACGTTCCACCCGGGCTCCTGCTCCGTCAGTCGCTCTGGGTCTGCCGGCTAGCCCTCGTATCCGAAGTCCTGGGCCAGCTGGGTCAGGTTGGGGATGCCGAGGCCGCTGCCCTCGTTGTAGGTCAGCCCCGGAGTGCCCGTGTAGTAGATGTTGTCGCTGCCCGTGCCCTGCTCCTGGAGCGGGGTGAAGGGCGAGCCGGGCCGCTGGGCGAAGCCGTAGATGGCGGGATTCCAGAAGCCCACCCGGTGCCCGAGGTAGGAGTCGATGACCGCGGTGCTCCCGTTGAGCTGCGGGGCCACGAAGCTGGTTCCGCCCCAGCCACCCTCGAGCAGGGGGTCGTCCTCCTGCGCGAACGAGGGGGCGTAGAGGAGGTAGCCGGAGTAGGGGTCGGCGTCGGTGGAGACGTCGGGGACGGCGCGCCCGTCGCCGTAGCCGTGGCTGACGCCGGGATCGGGGTTGAAGGCCCACTCGGTGGGCTCCACCAGGCCGTCCACGTGCTCGTAGTCGATCGGCGTCATGTACTGCACGGCGCTGAAGTCGTGCGTCCCGGAGACGTCCTGCTGGTAGGACGGCGTCGCCTCGATGGTGCTGAAGCCGCCCCCGCTGCCGATCACGGCGGATTCGGCGACGGTGGCCTCGGAGACCCCGTCAACCTTGGCGATGGCGTTCCAGAGGTAGTCCCAGCCCCAGGTCCGCTGGTCGGGGACGGAGACGTTGGCCGACCCGTCGGGGCCGGTCAGGGTCCCGCTCCAGGGCAGCGTCGTGCCGCCGGCGGCCGTGATGTAGGGGCTGTCGGCGGACGCGCCCACCGAGAGGTTGGTGGTGCCGAGGTCAACGGAGGCGGTGTAGGCGCCCCAGTCGCCGGCGGCGATGAAGCCGGACTGCCCCTGGGCCGCCATCTCGAGGAAGGCCTCGTCGAAGGCCGCCTCGTAGGCGGGCGACTCGACGCCCGAGGCGATCGACGCCTCGAGGTAGGTCTCGGACTCGAGCCAGCTCGCCGACACGGTGCTGGCGATGTTCTGGCTGGCGGCGCTGAAGAAGGCGTCGGCGAACCCGTAGTCGGTGTTGGG
>JASHRA010000017.1 GCA_030038765.1 Candidatus Dormiibacterota bacterium
GAGGAGAGCCAGGCCCTGCCCCCGCTCTCCCAGCTCTCGCCCCTGCAGCTGGCAACCTCCAGCTTCGGCCAGGGCGTGGTGGTGACCCCGATCGAGATGCTGGCCGCCATCAACGCCATCGCCAACGGGGGGGTCTGGGTCCAGCCCCACGTGGTGGACTCCATCAGCGGCGGCGGCAAGCCCACCACCTACATCAAGCCGGAGACCCGCCGGGTCATCTCGGCCCAGACCGCGGCCACCCTCTCCCAGATGATGGTGGGGGTGATCGACGCGCCCGGCGCCGACGGCTCCGAGGCCCGCATCTGGCCCACCTGGAAGGGGGAGCTGGCGGGCAAGACCGGCACCGCCCAGGTGGCCCAGAACGGCGTCTACGGGAACAACGTAATCGATTCCTTCGCGGAGTTCCTCCCGGCCAGCGCCCCCGAGTACTCCATGATCTGCGTCCTGCGCGAGCCCCAGGTCTCACCCGAGCTCCGCTTCGCCTTCTACGACGCCGTGCCCACGGTCAAGCGTCTGACGGAGACCCTGATCGATCGCTTCAAGCTCCAACCATAAGATGCCTCGGGTGAACTGGCTGGCGGCCGCGGGCACCCTGGCCGGGGGCCTGCTGGTCTACCCGCTGGCGATCCGGGCCCTGGGCCGCGCCGGCGTGCGCGAGGCCGAGCGTCCCGACCTACCCGCCTCCCATCGGGGCAAGGCCGGCACCCCGACCGCCGGCGGGGTCGTCTTCGTGGCCGCGCTGCTGGCCGTCTGGGCCATCCTCTCGCGGGACGCGGCCGGCGGCCTGGTGGCCGGCGCCGCCCTCCTGGGCTGCGGGGTGGGGCTGGTGGACGACCTCACCAAGGCGCGCCGGGGTGAGGGCATCCGCTTCCGCCCCAAGCTGCTGCTGCTGGCCGCCTGCGCCGCCCTCCTGAGCCTCGGTGTCATGGCCCTGCCCGCCACCCGCCAGACCGTGCCCTTGCTCGGCCCGCGCGATCTCGGCGTCTTCGGCGTGGCCCTCAGCGCCCTCGCCATCCTGGCCACCGCCAACGCCGTCAACCTGACCGACGGGGTGGACGGGCTGGCCGCCGGCTGCGGCCTGCCCGGGCTCTGCGTCTGCGCCGCCCTGGCGGCCCTGGAGCACCGCCCTGGCCTGGCCCTCAGCTGCGCCGCCCTGGGCGCCGCCCTGCTCGCCTTCCTCGCCTACAACCGGCCCCGGGCCCGGGTCTTCATGGGCGACGCCGGCTCGCTGGCCCTGGGCCTGGCCCTGGCCCTGGCCGCGATCGAGGTGGGCGCGCTGGTGCTGCTGCCGCTGCTGGGGCTGGTCTTCCTGGCCGAGGCCGGCTCGGTCCTGGTGCAGCTCAGCTACTTCCGTCTCACCCACGGGCGCCGCCTCTTCCTCGCCAGCCCCATCCACCACCACTTCGAGGAGAAGGGGATGGGGGAGTGGTCGGTCGACCTGCGCTTCTGGGCGGTGGCGGCCCTGGCGGCCGCCCTGGCCGCGCTCTGGGCGGTGGCGGCGGGGCTGCCCCGGGGTCCGCTTTGATCGCCCACGTCGAGCGCTGGCTGCCGGTGGGCCAGGCCCGCAGGGGCGGGGCCCGGCTGCCGCTGCCCGAGCTCGACGTCTGGCTGCTCCTGCCCACGCTCGCCCTCTGCGGCCTGGGGCTGATCATGGTCTACTCGTCGAGCCAGGCCCTGGCCTACACCGACTACGGCAACCCCGCCTACTTCTTCGAGCGCCAGCTGCTCTGGCTGCTCCTGGGCCTGGCCGCGATGCTGGTCTGCGCCCGGATCGACTACGGCCACTGGGTCGAGCTCGCCCCCTGGCTCAGCGCCCTCACCGTGCTGCTGCTGCTGGCGGTGCTGGTGCCCCACATCGGGGTCGAGGTCCAGGGCGCCCGGCGCTGGATCCGGCTCGGGCCCCTGGACCTCCAGCCCAGCGTGCTGGCCCAGTTCATGGTCGTGATCTCGGGCGCGGTCTGGCTGGAGCGGCTGGGACCCCGCATCTCCGAGCTCCGGGGCGGAGTCACCAACTACGCCCTGGCCCTGGGCGGGGTCGGCCTCCTGGTGGTAATGGAGAAGGACCTGGGCTCGACCGTGATCCTGGGCCTGGTCGGGCTGGGGCTGCTCTGGCTGGCCGGGGTGCGCTTCCGCCACCTGGCCGGCCTGGGGGCCGCCGCCGCCTTGGTCTGCCTCCTGCTGGTCCGGGCCGAGCCCTACCGCGTGACCCGCCTGCTCAGCTACCTCGACCCCTTCGCCCACAAGCTGGGCTCGGGCTTCCAGGCGGTCGAGGCCCTCTACTCGCTCGGCGTGGGCGGCCTCACCGGGACCGGCCTGACCGGGCCGGTGGCCCCCTCCCAGCTGCTCCCCGAGGCCCACACCGACTTCATCTTCGCCATCATCGGCGAGGATCTGGGACTGGTCGGTACCCTAGCCGTCCTGGGCCTCTTCCTCCTCTTCGCCTGGCGTGGGGCGCGGGCGGCCCGGAACGCACCCGACCGGCTCGGCGTTCTCCTCGCCGGGGGCGTCACCATCTGGATCGTCGGCCAGGCGCTGATCAACATCGGCGGGGTGACCGACACCATCCCCTCCACCGGGGTGCCACTCACATTCATAAGCTTCGGCGGCTCATCGCTGGCCCTGTCCCTGGCGGCCACCGGGATCCTGCTCAACATCTCCGCCCGGGAGCGCCGCTCCCGCTCCGACCGTGCGCGTCCTGATCACCGGGGGCGGGACCGGGGGCCACTGCACCCCGGCCATAGCCGTGGCGGAGGCGCTGCGGCAGGCTGAGCCCCAGGTGGCCATCGCCTACGTCGGCCGGGCCCACGGGCCCGAGGCGGAGCTGGTGCGCCGGGCCGGGTTGGACTTCGCCGGCCTCCACCTCGGCAGCATGGGCTCGAGCTCGCTGAGCGCCGCGCCCCGGCTGGCGACCCGGCTCCCCCTCGCCTACGGCCAGGCGGTCCGCATGGTGCGGCGCTTCCGCCCCGACGCCGTGCTCGCCACCGGCGGCTACGTCTTCGTCCCGGTCGCCCTGGCGGCGCGGCAGCGCCGCATCCCGGTCACGCTGATGGAGCA
>JASHRA010000175.1 GCA_030038765.1 Candidatus Dormiibacterota bacterium
CCACCACCAGCAGCGCCAGCCAGGCCGGGACCAGGCGCAGGAGCAGGCAGCCCAGCGCGCAGACGGAGAAGAAGACGGTGTCCATGATCGGGTCCAGTGCGCGCCCCAGCACGGTCAGGGGGCCGAAGCGGCGGGCGATGAAGCCGTCGGCGGCGTCGAGGGCGGCGATGGGCGCGGCCACCGCGAGGAAGAGGGGACGCGCCAGGGCCAGCGGGGGCAGCGCGGCGTAGAGCAGCACCGGGAGGGCCAGGTAGGCCCGGCTCAGGGTGAGGCCGTTGGGGGTGCCGAGCCGGTCCAGGGGTCGCAGCCCGGGGTGGGTCTGCAGCAGCCCCAGGCTGCTCCAGAGCAGGCAGGAGGTGAGCAGCCACCAGAGCAGGCCCAGGGCCAGGCCCAGGGGCAGCAGCCCACCCAGGGCACCGGCGCTCCCGCCCCCGCCCAGGCAGAGGGCCAGGCCGAGCAGGGCCCAAGCGGCGAAGGAGCGACGCAGCCGCCGGGACTGGTGCCAGCGGCGCCACGATTCCGCGAGCAGGCCGGCCAGGACCGTGACCGGGCCCAGGGCCGGCCCGGCGGACCGGGGCGATCCCGGCCCGCGGGGAGCCGGGGAGCTGGTGCCGGGGGCCCGGTGCACCGGCCAAGCCTAGAGCAAGCCGGGCGCCGCCCCAACTCGGCGGCCGGGACGAAGAAGGGCGGGGCGGCCCGGCCGCCCCGCCCGCTCCACGGGCTGCTTCGTGGGTGCCTAGATCGGCAGGTGGAAGCCCACCGAGAAGTCGAGCGTGGCGCCGAACATCAGGTACATGAGGTAGAGACCGAGGCCCAGGTGGAAGAAGCCGAGCGCCTTCTCCCCGAGGTTGCCACCGATCTTGAAGGTGCCGGCGATGTCGCTCAGGTAGACCAGGGTCAGGCCCAGGAAGAGGCCGCCGACACCGGCGTCCCCCGCCTTGAAGAAGACGATCATGCCGAGGATCGAGATCAGCGTGAAGGCCACCGCCATGAAGCCGTTCGGTCGCGGGTCAGCGCCCTTGTACCGGTTGTAGCCGATGGCGAACCAGTGCACGCCGTAGGCCGTGAACGCCAGCCCCGCCATGTAGAGCGGCGGAGCCGAGAAGGAGTGGAACCAGGCCAGGCCGGCAAAGAGATAGGTGCCGGTGAGGAACTGCATGAAGCCTGGCATCCAGATGCCCCAAATCCCAGTGCCCAGGTCCACCCGCTGGTCGCGCGGGGGGAACCCGAAGAGCTCCTGGGGGCCGTAGATCAGATAGCCAGTACCGAGGCCGAAGAACCCGACCGCCAGTGGCGGAAACGCCGAGGTCGGGAAGCTCACGATGCTCGCTACTTCCATTGCTCACCCCTCTGTTGTGAATCGTGCCGGAGTCCCGTTTTCCCATACGGGCGGGAGCCACCGGGTCCGTCCCGCGAAGGGCTGAACCTGATGGTTGCGCTGCAGCCTCGCAGAGTCACGGCGACTATGGTGCGACGGTTGGGGCAATTCCGCCACCCATCAAAATGGTGGAATTTCAGGTTCGCGGGGCATCCCGAAACCGCCGGAGCGGCCGGGCAGGTCGCGGCGGGACCCCTCCCGGGGAGGTGACGAGAGCTCGGCCGGACCGGTCCCGCCGGCTCAGGCGGGGGCGGCCGGGGTCACCTGGCCGGCCATCTCCGGGCCCACTCTCGACTCCGCCAGGCGGGCCCGCTGGGGCTCCACCGTGTAGCGCGGGTCGGCCGCCGACTGGACCCCGGCGGCGAAGATCCCGAAGCGGGTGGCCGCGGAGCCGCCGAGGAGCGCCGCCCCCGCCACCCAGGCCGCCCCCCGGCGGCGCCGGGCCAGGGTCAGGTCGAGAACGGCCCCGAGCCCGGTGAGGGCCTCGCTGAGGTGCAGCAGGCGCCCGGCCCGTCCCTCCCGCATGGCCTCCGCCGATCCTCCCATGGACCGCTCCATGAGCCGGAGCGAGCTCAGCTCCAGGAGCGCCCCCAAGGCCCCGGTGCGACGGGCCGGGGCCGCCTCCGCGAGCGGCGACGTGATCGTCGCCAGCCCGCCCGCCGCGCTGGCGGCCGAGCCCACGAAGACGAAGGGCATCTGCCGGTATCCGTCGTGCCAGGCCGGCACCGCGGTGTCGGAGATGAGGGCGCCGGTGTAGGAGGCGAGGCCGGAGCCCAGCAGGGCCGCTCCCAGGGTTGCCACCCTTCCGGTTCGGGGCAGCCGCCCGGTCAGGGAGAGCAGGGCCGCGCCCCCCGCGGCCGGCCCGTAGGCACCCAGCAGCCAGGAGCCGACGCTCATGGGCGACGTCGGCTTGAAGACCCGGAGCATGTTGACGAAGCGCTCCGGCTTGCCCAGGTCGTGGACCAGGGCCACCAGCGAGAGCGAGGCCGCCCCCAAGGCGGCCAGCTTGCAGGAGCGGGCCATCCGGGGCCGGCCGCTGAGCTCGGCACCGGCGCCGAGGATCGACGAGCCACCCGCCAGGCCGCCGAGGAAGAAGTAGCCGGCGATGTCGCGCGCCTCCCAGGTGGGCGGCTTGAGGATGGGCCGGCCGTAGTAGGAGTCGCGCCGGGCCGTGGGCGCTGGCGCCTCGTC
>JASHRA010000176.1 GCA_030038765.1 Candidatus Dormiibacterota bacterium
GTTCATGATGTAGGCGACGTTGGGCGAGAGGACCTGCTGCGAGTTGTCGGCCACGTTGTACTGGTAGGTGGTGCGGTTGCCCTGGACCACCTGGAGGATGGTGGTGGGCATGTGCAGCACCCCGCCGCTGGCCAGGACCGAGGCTCCGGTGGCCATCTGCACCATGGTCAGGCCCTGGGCCAGACCGCCCAGGGTCAGCCCCAGGCCGTAGGTGTTCTGGGGGTTGAGCAGGCCGGTGGCTCCCATCCGCTCGGCGAAGGTGGCCACCGTGGGCAGCCCCAGGATCGCCTCCACCTTGACGGCGGGCACGTTGATGGAGTTGCCGAGGCAGATCTTCAGCTCGCACATGCCGGTGAAGGTGCGGGAGTAGTTGATCGGCGCATAGCCGTCGATGTTGATCGGCTCGTTGAGGATGGGCGTGGTCATGGTGAACTTGCCGGAGGCGATGGCGGCGCTGTAGGTGAACATCTTGAAGGAGGAGCCGGGCCGCCTCGGGCTGTCGGTCATGTTGATCTGGCCCCACTGGCCGTTGTAGTTGGTGGTGCCCACCATGGCCAGGATCTCGCCGTTGCGTGGGTCCACCGACTCCAGGGCCGCGTCCCCGATGTTGAAGTCACGGAGCAGGTAGGCGTCGGTGGCCGGGTTCTGCAGGTCGTAGGTCGCGGCGGCCTGGTCGGCGGGGTCGAGGGAGGTGTAGATCTTCCAGCCCCCGGGGTTGAGGTAGGCGTCACCGAAGAGGGACTGGAGCTGGCCCTCGGCGAAGGAGACGAAGTCGGGGTCCTGGTTGACCTCGCTGTCCTCCCAGGGGTAGATGGTGAGCGGCTCCTTGAAGGCGGCGGTGGCCTGCGACTGGGTGATGTCGCCGTTCCTCACCATGGCCTGCAGCACCACGTGCTGGCGGTCCTTGGAGTAGTTGGCGCTCCCGGTGACGCCCTGGTAGAGGAGGGGGTTGTAGGCGGTCGGGGCGTCGGGGATGCCGGCCAGCATGGCGGCCTGGGCCAGGTCCAGCTTGCTGGCCGGGATGTGGTAGTAGAGCTCGGCCGCGCTCTCCACGCCGATGGCCTGGTTCCCGTAGTTGATCCGGTTGACGTACATCTGAAGGATGTGGTTGGGGCTGAAGAGCTTGGAGATCTCGTAGCCCAGCAGCACCTCGCGGATCTTGCGGGTGATGGTCTTCTGGGGCGTCAGGAAGGCGATCTTGGCCAGCTGCTCGGTGATGGTGCTGGCGCCCTGGATGGCGCTGTGGTGGACGAAGTCGTTGACCCCGGACTCGATGATGCGGGGCAGGTCGGCGGAGGCGGTGTCCTGGTAGAAGTGGCGGTCCTCGACGGCCACGGTGGCCTCCACCAGGAGCGGGCTGACGTTCTTCAGCGAGACGTTGACGTGGTGCACGCCGGGCTCGTGGAGCACGGCCAGCAGGCTGCCGTCGCTGGCCAGCAGCTCACTGTCCTGGGGCGGGCCCAGGTAGGGGAGGGCGGCGACGCTGGGGAGCCCGACCTGGAAGGCGGCCAGGACGATCATCCCGGAGCCGACCGCGGCGCAGCCCACCAGGACGGCCACCAGGACCGCGGTGGCGGAGTTGCGCAGCCAGCGGTGGCGGCGCCAGAAGCCGGCCCGGCGGGCCCCCAGACGGCCCCGCTTCCCCCCGACCGATGCCCGCTCGCGCGGGGTGACTGAGATTTCCTGCATCAACTCACGCCAAAGCGGAACGGCGACTGCCGCCCGATTATGCCAGGGCCTCCGCCGCGGCCCCGCCGGGCAACTTCGCCCGATCTCCGGTGACGGGGCGGTGGAGATAGCCTCACGACCCTGCAAATACGCGCGGCCCCGGGGATGAGTTACGGCCGGCGGATGTCAGACTCAGCGCCAGTAGCCGTACCGGGAGTGGCTCCCGAGAAGGAAATTGAGCCAACAGCCGATGCCCGCAGCCGCCATGGCGGTCACCGCCCCCCAGCGCACCCACATCGGGTTCCCCCCCGTCCCCCAGACACCCAAGGAGGCGGGACTGCCGGCCGCCTTCATCAACGACCTGGTGCTAAAGGTCGTCTACTACAACGGCTCCATGCTGGGCCGGGACGTGGCCGAGCATGTCTGCCTGCCCTGGGCGATCGTGTCGCCCGCCCTCAAGTTCCTCGCTGACGAGGGCTACCTGGGCACCACGGGCATCCGCGGCGCGGTCGGCGGCGCCGAGTTCGCCGAGGGCCTGCAGTACGCCATGACCAGGGCGGGGAGGGACCGGGCCCGGGAGCTGATCGAGGTCTGCCAGTACGCCGGGCCGGCCCCGGTGCCGCTCGAGGTCTACGTGGCCGTGGCCCGGCACCAGGGACGCAGCGGCAACCCCGTCTCGCACCAGACGCTGCGCTCCGCCCTGGAGCACCTGGTGCTGCCGCCGAGCGTCCTCAACCGCCTCGGCCCGGCCCTGGGCTCGCGTCAGTCGATCTTCCTCTACGGCCCCGCCGGGAACGGCAAGACCAGCATCGCCGAGGCCTGCGCCACGCTCCTCGGGGACGCCATCTTCGTGCCCCACGCCATCTACGTCAAGGGCGAGGTGATCCGCTTCTTCGACCCCATCCACCACCGCCCGGTGAACGCCGACCTGCCCCCCCACGACCGTCGCTGGGCGCTCTGCTCCCGTCCCGTGGTGCGTGCCGGCGGGGAGCTGACCGGGCGGGAGCTGGAGCTCAGCTACGACCCGCGGCTGGGCTTCTACGAGGCCTCGCTCCAGCTCAAGGCCAACGGCGGCCTCTTCCTCGTCGACGACTTCGGCCGCCAGCAGCTCAGTCCCCAGGAGCTGCTCAACCGGCTCATCGTGCCCCTCGAGGTGGGCTTCGACTACCTCAACATCGGGCGGGCCGGGACCACCGTCATGGTCCCCTTCACCGAGGTCCTGGTGCTCTCCACCAACCTGCGCCCCCGGGACCTCGTCGACGAGGCCTTCCTGCGCCGCATCCGCTACAAGGTGGAGGTGCCCAACCCGACCGTGATCGAGTACGGCCGCATCTTCCGCCGCGTCTGCGAGAACGTGGGCCTGGAGTTCGACCCGGCGGCGGTCAACTACCTCATCGAGGAGCACTACCGCAAGGCCGGCCGGCCCCTCCACGGCTGCGAGCCGCGGGACATCATCGACCACCTGGTCCACGCCGCCGCCTACTTCGGCGTCGAGCCCCGGCTGACCCCGGAGCTGATCGACCACGCCGTCTCCGCCTACTTCGCCAACCTGGACGAGGAGGTCGAGGCCGCCAACTAGCCGGCCCCGCGGGGCCGCCGCGCCCCTCCGGCCCCGCGAGCTCGGCACCCGTGAGGCCCGCTACTCTGTTCCACCGTCCCGTCAAGGTGCTGGAGGGCGAGCCGATGCCGGAGATCACACCCTTCCTCTGGTTCGACGACCAGGCCGAGGAGGCGGCCCGCTTCTACTGCACCGTCTTCCCCGACTCCAGCGTCCTGGAGCTGGTCCGATACGGGGAGGGAGGTCCCGGACCGGAGGGTCAGGTGATGACGGTGCGCTTCTCCCTCGACGGGCGCGAGTTCGTCGCCCTCAACGGGGGCCGACAGCACTACGGATTCAACCTCGGCGTCTCCTTCGTCATCCACTGCGCCTCGGAGGAGGAGGTGGACCACTACTGGTCCGCCCTGGGGGAGGGCGGCGAGGAGCTCGCCTGCGGCTGGGTCCGGGACCGCTTCGGCCTCGGCTGGCAGGTCGTCCCCGACGGCCTCGTCGCGATCCTCTCCGACCCCGACCCGGAGCGCGCCCGGCGGGCCATGCAGGCGATGCTGGGGATGAAGAAGCTGGACCTGCAGGCGATGCGAGCGGCCGCCGAGGGCGCTGCCTGAGCGGAGCCCGGCGCACCGGCTGAGGGCCCTGGCCGACCTTGGGGGGCGGCTCGCCCCTGCTAGAACCGGCCCATGCAACCACCGAGTGGCCCAGGTTCACTCCAGGCCCGCTCGGGGGCGCCGCTGCGGGCCAGCCTGCGCCAGCCGGCCTTCGCCGCCGTCCTGGTCGGCTCCACCATCTCCGCCCTGGGGGACGGCATGGCCGCGGTCGCGATCCCGTGGCTCGCCATCTCCCTCGCCCACGGTCACGACGCCGGCCTCCTGGTGGGCGCCGCCGTGGCCGCCTACACCCTGCCCGGGGTCCTGGCCGGCCTGGGCCTGGGCCGGCTGCTCTCCCGCTGGGACGGCCGGCTGCTGATCCTCGCCGACGCCGTGCTCCGCGCCCTGGCCCTCACGGCGGTGGCTGTGGCCGCCCTCGCGTCGCTCCTCGGCCCGGCCACCTACGTCCTGCTGCTGGGCCTCTCCTCGCTCCTGGGGCTGGCCGCGATCACGGGTGAGCTGACCTCGGTGGCCGAGCTGCTGCCGCCGGAGCAGCTGGTGGCCGGCAACTCCCTGCTCACCATGACCAGCTTCGCCACCGGCATCGTGGGGCCGGCCCTGGCCGGCGGCCTGATCGTGGCCGTGGGCGCGCCCCTGGTCCTGGGGGCGGACGCGGTCAGCTACCTGGCCCTGGTCGCGGCGGCCCTGCTGAGCCGCCGGCTGAGGCCGGCGGCGCCGGCCGCCGGTGGCTCAGACCTCAGCATGGTGACGGCCCTCCGCCGCCTGCTCCACCAGCCCGCCCTGCTCGGGATCAGCCTGCTCTGCGTCGCCTACTTCCTGCTCTACGGCCCGGTGGAGGTGGCCCTGCCGCTCTACGTCCACACCACGCTGCGCGCCAGCGCCGCCCTCCTCGGCGGCTACTGGGCCGCCTTCGCCGTCGGGGCCACCCTGGGGGCGCTGCTGGCGTCGGCGGTGGAGCGCTTCGGGCTCTGGACCGTCTCCCTCCTCTCCATGGTCGCCTGGGGCGCCTGCCTGGTGCCCTTCGGGTTCGTCCGATCGGCCCTCGTGGGAGCGACAGCGCTCGCCGTCGGGGGCCTGGTCTACGGACCCTTCCTGCCCCTCAAGCGGACCATCATCCAGCGGCTCAGCCCGGCTTCCCAGCTGGCCTCCCTGGGCGCCGCCAGCGCCATGCTCACGGTCCCCGCCTCGCCGCTGGGGACGGCGCTGGGGGGCCCCATCGTCGCCCTCCTGGGCGCTCCTGGCACCCTGCTCACCTCCGGCACGGCCACCATCGCCGCCGCCCTGGTGGGAGCGCTGGTCCTGATCCGTTCCTCCTCCGGCGGGCGGAGTCCGGAGCGGGGCCGCGCGGGCGCTGGAGGGGCTCCGTAGCACTCTATGCTACAGTGCCCTCATGGCCAGGGACATCAGCCAGCGGCAGCTTCGAAACGACAGCGGCGAGGTCATGAGGGGATTGGACCGCGGCGAGAGCTTCGTCGTGACCCGAAACGGCGTTCCCGTCGGTGAGCTGACTCCCCTTCGGCGGCACCGTTTCGTGAGCGCCGATACCGCCATCGCCATGTTCCGAGGCGCTCCGCGAGTGGACCTGGCCCGGCTTCGGACCGATCTCGACCGCGTTGCCGCCCAGGACCCCTGGCCTCGTGGCTGATCCCCGACGCGCCCGACGGGGGATCATCGACACCTCCGTCGTCATCGACCTCGAGCAACTTGAGGCGGGACAGCTCCCGGTCGAGCTCGCTGTCAGCGCCATCACCATGGCAGAGCTCGCCGCCGGTCCCCATGCCACCGGGGACTCGGAGGAGCGGGCCCGTCGGCAGGACCGACTACAGCGGGCGGAAGCGGCCTTCGATCCACTGCCCTTCGACGGAGAGGCAGCTCGCGCCTACGGGCGGATCTACGCCGCTGAGATTGAGGGCGGGCGAAGGGCGCGTGGGACCAGGGCCCTGGATCTCCTGATCGCAGCGACCGCCTGTGCCGCGTGCCTGCCGCTGTACACCCGCAACCCGGAAGACTTTCGCGGTCTGCAGGGACTGGTCGAGCTCGTCGCTGTCTGAGCCCACGGCAAGCCCGCGGTTCGCACAGGCGAACTTTGTGGAGCGAAGGGGATTCGAACCCCTGACCTCTGCCGTGCGAGGGCAGCGCTCTCCCAGCTGAGCTATCGCCCCTGGACGACCCAGTATAGGAGGCGCCGCCGAGAGCCCCGGATGGGCCCCTTGAGGTGGGAGAGGGTGCCGCTCAGGCGGCCCGGCGCTGCCACCTGGTCTTCTTCAGCATCTTCTTGTGCTTGTGCTTGCGCATCTTCTTGCGCCGCTTCTTGATTACCGATCCCACGAAGAAGAAGACCTCAGAGCTGCCCAGCGGTTGGGGGAGGGGAGGGCACGGCCCGGCCGCCCTCCCAAGACCGAGGTAGTCTAAGTGCTGCCAATTCGGATCGTCAACCGGCGATCGAACTGAGGAGGTGGCTTGGAGACTCTCTGGGCGCCCTGGCGCATGGCCTACGTGGAGCGGGCCCAGGCCGACCTCAAGGACGGCGGCTGCATCTTCTGCGCCGCCGTCTCCGACCAGGGCGCCGAGCTCGTGGTCCACCGCGGGCCGCTCGCCATCTGCCTGCTCAACCGCTTCCCCTACAACCCGGGTCACCTGATGGTCGCGCCCGTGCGCCACGGGGGAGAGCTCGAGGAGCTGGGTCCCGAGGAGCTCCAGGCGGTGGTGCTGGAGCTCCGGCTGGCGACCCGCGTGCTGCGCCGGGAGCTGGGCTGTGAGGGCCTCAACGGGGGCTGGAACCAGGGCCGCGCCGCCGGTGCCGGGATCGAGCAGCACCTGCACTTCCACCTCGTGCCGCGCTGGAACGGGGACACCAACTTCATGCCCGTCGTCGCCGACGTCAAGGTCGTGCCGGAGCACCTCCGGGCCACGGCGGAGAAGCTGAGGCTGGCCTTCCCCGCCCACGAGGGGGACGCGTGAGCCACCCCTCGCCGACCTGGCTCCAGCCCGGCCCCGGGGCGCGTCGCGTCCCGAGCCACAACCTGAGCTATCCCGACCGCCCGGCCTCGCTGGCGGGCACCCGCCGGGCGCGCCTCGAGCGCCCGGGGCAGACGGTGCCCGATGACCAGCCCGGGGCCGGCCGCAGTTAGCCGCTCGGGGCTCCCGGGCCCGGCCCGGGAGCCCCGCTACTCCTCGCCCAGCCGGCCCGCCAGGTAGTCGTCGTAGGCCTGGAGGTCGAGCAGACCGTGCCCCGAGTAGCCGAAGAGGATGACCCGCTCCCGGCCCTCCTCGCGGCAGCGGACGGCCTCGTCGATCGCGGCCCGGATGGCGTGGGCGGTCTCGGGGGCGGGAATCGGTCCCTGGGTGCGGGCGAACTGGACGGCGGCGTCGAAGACCTTGGTCTGGGGATAGGCGACGGCCCGCATGCGGCCCGCCTTGACCAGGTCGCAGATGATCGGCGCGTCGCCGTGGTAGCGCAGGCCGCCGGCGTGGATGGCGGGCGGCACGAATTCGTGGCCCAGGGTGTACATGGCCAGCAGCGGCGTCACCCCGGCGCTGTCGCCGAAGTCGTAGTCGAACTTGCCGCCGGTCAGGGTCGGGCAGGAGGAGGGTTCCGCCGCCAGCAGCTCGACTCGGCTGTCGGTGACGAAGGGAAGCGAGAGCCCGCCCAGGTTGGAGCCTCCGCCGCAGCACCCGATGACGATGTCGGGTCGCTCCTCGCCCGCCATCTGGAGCTGCTCCTTGGCCTCCTGGCCGATGACCGTTTGGTGGAGCAGGACGTGGTTCAGCACCGAGCCCAGCGAGTAGTGGGAGTCCTCCCGGGCGCCGGCATCGCGGACGGCGTCGGTGATGGCCGTGCCCAGGGAGCCGGGGTGCTCGGGCTCGTCCACCGGGGAGGCGACCACCTCGCCGCCCCAGGTCTCGATCATCACCCGCCGGTAGGGCTTCTGCAGGTAGGAGGCCCGGACCATGTAGACCTTGCACTCGATCCCGAAGAGGGAGCAGGCATAGGCCAGGGCGCTGCCCCACTGTCCGGCCCCGGTCTCGGTGGTGAGCCGGCGCACTCCCTCGGCGTGGTTGTAGAAGGCCTGGGGGACGGCAGTGTTGGGCTTGTGCGACCCGGCCGGGGAGACCGACTCGTCCTTGTAGTAGATGCGGGCCGGGGTCTGGAGCGCCTGTTCCAGGCGCCGGGCCCGCACCAGTGGCGTGGGGCGCCAGAGGCGGAGGATGTCCAGCACCTCGCCCGGAATGTCGATGTAGTTCTCCTGCGACACCTCCTGGCCGATCAGGGCCATGGGGAAGAGGGGCGTCAGCAGGTCCGGGGTCACCGGTTCGCGCGTTCCCGGGTGCAGCGGCGGCTGCAGCGGCTCCGGCAGGTCGGGCACGACGTTGTACCAGGCCTCCGGCACCCGATCCGACGGCATCGTCCAGCGCATCAGCGTCTCCTCCCACGAGTTCCGGACAGGGCACCGATTGTCGCCGGGGCTGGCACCGCCGCGCTGGCCCGGCGGTTCCGGCCCCTGCCTGGAGGCGTCGCCCGGGCCCCCGCCTCTGTCCCAGCTCGACTGCCGGCGACGGGACATCGGTTGGACGGGGACCGACGGCCTCATCCGACCACCCTCTATGGGCTACTTCGATGGCGCGCACCGAGGGGCCGCTGCCGAGGGCTATCGCGCACCCTGGCGAACACCGGCGCTTCGGGATCGTCCGCTGGCTCCCGTGGGCGAGTCGGAAGGCTGCGGGGAGCGGGCCCTGCCCGTTCCGCGTGCCCTGGTTGTGAGCGGCACCGCCCCGCGCCAGCGGCCGCCGTTGCGCCCGCTGCGGCGATCTTCCGGTCCCGTGTGGAGGTCACGGGCGCCAGCGGATGATCCGGGATCGGCTAGGGGCGCGGGCCGGGCCGCTCAGGACCCGGTCTGGCGAAGATCTGTGCGAGTCCCTCCAGCTCGGCCACGGGGGCGATCACGGTGATGCTGTCACCAGCGCGTAGCTGGGTGTCGCCCCGGGCCGGGAGGAGAGCACCTCCCCGCACCAGAAGGGCGACCCACGCGTCGTCGGGCAGCTCATGCAGTGCGGCCAGCTCGGCGCCGTCCGCGGGCGCTCCGGCGGCGACAGTCAGCTGGTGGATGTTGTGAGGGTCGGTCCGGAGGCGCACGATGTGCGACCAGGGCTCGGGCTCGAACAAGCGCACGGGCAGGCGGAGCAGCCGGGCGGCAGTGCCCACCAGGCCCCCCTGGACCAGCGCCGAGAAGACCACGACCACGATCACCACGCCGTAGAGTCGCTGAGCCTGCGCGATCCGGGCGCCGATCAGGTATCCGCCGAGCAGGATGGGAACGGCCCCCTTGAGGCCGGCGAAGAGGACGAAGCCGAGCTCGTTGGGGCGGAGCCGGGCCGAGAGCAGGCAGGCGCCCACCACCAGGGGACGGATCACCAACGCGAGGGCCAGTCCGACGAGCAGTCCTGGCACCCAGACGTCGCCCCGGGCGAGCACGTCCAGGTTGACGGTGAGCCCCAGCACCAGAAAGGCCACGATCTCCGCCAAGCTGGCCACGGCATCGTGGAAACGTTCGATCTCGTGCTTGAAGGGGGCGCGCTCCCCGCCGACGACGATGCCGGCGACGAAGACGGCGAGGAACCCGGACCCGTGGGCGACGGTGGCCAGCCCGTAGAGCGCGAACGCGGCCGCCAGGGTGCGCAGCGGATAGAGGCCTTCGGCCGGGAGGGAGACCCGACGCATGAACTCCAGCAGGGCCCGCCCACCGGCCAGGCCCACCGCGGTGCCGACCACGATCTGCAGTAGGAACGTGCCACCCACGTGAACGAGGCCCGAGGGGCTGAGGCTGCCGGCCCCGATCAGCCCCGCCATCAGGGCGATGCCGACCGGATCGTTAGCGCCCGACTCGCCTTCCAGGATGGTCTTGGTCCGTCCCTCGACCCGGTGCCGCCCCAAGACCGAGAAGACCACGGCCGGGTCGGTGGGGGCGATGGCGGTCGCGACCAGGGCGGAGGTGTACCAGCTGAGTCCCCAGAACGAGTGCAGGAGGACCGCGCCGGCACCGGCCGTGAGGAAGGTCCCGGCCACGCCGGCGAGGCTGACGGGCGCGGCCGCAGCCCGGAAGCGGGGCCATCCGATGGTCATCCCGCCGTTGAAGAGGAGGCAGACCAGGGCCACGGTCACGACGCGGTCGGCGGTGGAGACGCTCATCGCCTGCACGCCCGACAGCTCCTTGACGGCGACCGCGGCCGCCGCCAGTACCACCACCGGGAGGGGCACCCGCAGGCGGGCGACCAGCGGGCTGGCCGTCAGCAGCGAGAGTCCGACCAGCGCCAGCAGGAGGACGGCCAAGCCGAAGGACGTTGACCCGCTCACGACCCTCGCGGCTCCGGTTCAGCGTCGATGCCGGGGGTCGGCTCCGGGGCTCTTGGCTGTGGCACGGCTCGCTCCCACAAGGATCGACCTGCCGACCAGACTTCCCGGCGCTCCTGCGGACCATAGTAGCCGCCGTCTCACTCGATGGGCCGGCGCCAGCGCAGTCCCGGCGGCCGCATGGTCGGGCCTCGGTGCCGCGCCTGCCGGCGGCATCTTCACCGTCCCGGGGATGGAGGTCGGGCTCGGTCGGCGCTCTCCTCCGGCCGGACCCCGGCGCCACTTGGACCGGGCCGCTCCTCAGCCGCCCGGATCGGGGTCAGGTGAGGAGGCGACGAACTCATGAGCGACGGCGGGCGTCCCGCTACCATGGTGCCCCCCCATGAACCGTCCTCTAGAGGTGACTCTGGAACTAGGCCCGAGGGGAAGGAAGGTCGCCGCGGTGGCCCCGGACTGGCCCGGGCTGGAGCGGGGCGCCACTTCGCCGGAGCTGGCGCTTGAGCGGCTCCGGGCCTACCTGCCACGCTACCGCGCGGTGGCCGAGCGTGCGGGCAGGGCTGCGGAGTTCGCCGACCCCTTCGCCCTCCGGGTGGTCGAGCGGTATCCGGGCAACGGCTCGACCGACTTCTGGGGCATTTCCTTCACCTTTTCGAGCCAGGACCGGCAACCGCTCTCCGGAGGCGACCTGGAGCGCCAGCTGGGTCTGATGCGAGCCTGCTGGGACTTCTTCGACGACGTGCGCCGACGCGTGTCCGCGGAGATGCGCAAGGGACCGCGTGGGGGCGGGCGCGATCGGGACCGAATCGTCCGCCACGTGCTGGGGACGGAGCAGGACTGGGCTCGAAAGCTGGGGCTGCCGGCCCCACGAGACCTGGTGGTGACCGACGATGAGGGTGTCAGCAGTGCCCGCTCCGCCTACTGCGCGCGGATCGAGGCGCTACAGGCCGAGTGCCGGATGGCGCGCGGTTGGCCCCTGCGCTACCTCATCCGCCACACCGCGTACCACACCATGGACCACGCTTGGGAGATGGAGGACAAGGACCTCGGCGGAGCGGCCGCGGAGTAGAGGACCGGGCGCCGCAAAGCTGGTCGGAACTGCCCCAAGGGGAACCTCCGTGAGGGGCCGGCTCAGGCACGTCGTCGGACGATCAAGGCCCGGCGCCTGCCCCGCATCGCACCGAGGTGCGGGGCGGTCGCAGTTTCCGCGCTAGCGCCGGTCGCAGGCTCAGCGCGCGCAGGCCGCCGGTGGGCAGCCTGACACCCCCGACCGTTGGCGGGCTGCAGTCAGACGCTACCCGACCGGAGGAACTCTTCCAGGTCCAGGACGGAGCCCCTGGCCTGGAGCAGCTGACACAGCTGGCGGTCGGCAGTGACCAGCGACTGGTGCAGCCGTTCGGCCAGTGCCACGTACAACATGTCGTAGATGGGGTGGTTGTCGTAGCGCCGGGACAGCTCCCATGCGCGACTCAGGTCCCGGCTGTCCTGATGGAGACGCACCGGCAGCCGCAGCAGCATTCCGTGTGCCACGTCGGCGTCGTTGCCCGTCCAACGGCCCCGGCGCACACCTGTCAGCAGCGCGTTGGAGACCTCCTCCAGCAGCAGGCGAGGCGCCTCGAGGTCGGCGCCAACTTCCACCAGCCGATCGAGCACGTTCATCGCCTGGGATTGGGGGCCGGGACCCGGCGCCACCCAATCGACGACCAGGCTCGCGTCGACGACCGTCACTGCTCGGATGCGGAGCTCTGGTCGCGTCTTCGGTCGGCCAGGACCAAGCCAGCGGCCGAGCCAGCGCGTGGCGGCGCGGAGCCTCCGATGGCAATTCGAGCCGCCTCGGCCCACTCGGCCAGCGAGGGAGCTGTCCCGGGTCCGTCCTGGGGCGCGATCTCCAGAAGGTCATCGCGGCGGACCAGGATCCGGCCGCGCTGGCGCTGAGCCGGGAGCCGCCCCGACCAGACCCACCGCCGGATGGTCTCCGGAGACCGACCGGCCCGACGCGCCGCGTGGGCCACGTCCAAGAAGGCCTCGGGATCATCGCCCGGCATCACCTTTATCATACTACTACACGCTCGGATGATGGTGTAGATGACCGCCGCGCGAGTCGGCCGGTGCCAGGGGAGCGGCAAGTGGCGACCGTGCCGCGGGGGGCCGGGGGCTGTTGCGCCCGCGGCCACCCTTCCACGACCTGGCGGGGTTCCGGGTCACGATCCGCTCCAAGAGTGAGACGCTGCCCGCGTGCAGGGCGCGGGCAGCAGTTACGGGAGCTGGCGCTGGGCACACAGAATCACGGCCATGCGGTCAGATTCCGTCCGCAACGATCCGTACAGTGGTCGCATGGACACGGTGCTGAAAGGTATGGACCCGGCGAGTTCCTTTTCGACGCGGCCGCTGAGCCCCGCTACCTGGAACGACTTTGCAGCCCTGGTGGAGGCCAACAACGGGGTCTGGGGCGGCTGTTGGTGCATGGGCTTCCACCCCGAGGGCGTCGGCAAGGGCCATACCGTCGAGGGGAACCGCCTGGCCAAGCGCGCCCATGTCGACCGAGGAACGGTCCACCAGATCCTCGTTTACGAGGGTGATCAGTGCCTCGGCTGGTGCCAGTATGGGTCGCCGCTCGAGCTTCCCAATATCCAGAACCCGAAGACCTACGCCAAGGGTCTGGGCGAGATGCCCGACTGGCGGATCGGCTGCATCTTCACGGGCAGCAGACACCGCCGTCGTGGGGTGGCGCGGGCGGCTCTGGGCGCGGCGCTGGGCGCCATCCAGGATGCCGGCGGCGGGCTGGTCGAGGCCTACCCCGAGCAAATCGAGGGGCGCCCCCCTCAGCGCGGCGCCTATTTCCACACCGGGACGACGGACCTGTTCGAGGAGTTCGGCTTCGAGCGGGACCGGAAGATCGCGATGTGGCGGTGGGTGATGCGGCTGCGGATCAAGTCGTGAGCGAATCCCGATGCGCAGACGCTCGGCCGGGGCAGGAGGCTGGGCTACTTCTCGCAGCGGTAGCGGGCCTGGTGCACGATCGGGTCATCAGCGACGAGCCGGGAAGCGAGTCGGTGCTCCTCCGCGACCTGTGGTGACCATAGGGCCGCGCCTGCTGCCCCACGAACCCAGCTCCCGAGCCGGGCCACGAGGAACCCACGCGCCAGAGCCACATCCATCAGGTCGAGGGTTCGAGTACGACGCGTGGAGAGGTCCTGCGTGGCACTACACGAACGCCCCCCGACCGCCAAGGGGCCAAGTCATGACCATCCTGGAGGGCGAACCGGAGGGTCTGCCCGCGGCGAATGCTGCCCTCTACTCGGGCGAGGGTGATCGCTAGACGTCGACGGCGTCCGGGCCTCGCAGGGCCTCCAGCAGGTGACCCCTACCTGGGCTACGCTCCCGACTATGCTGAGGCGGGGTCTGTAGGAGCGCTCTGGCAGCGCGCGGCCCAGGGAGGTGAGTCCGATTCCGTTCGCTCCCAGTCGGGTGCCCACCCCCTCGCGCTGGAGCCTCGGGCGCCTCGTGGTCACCGCTACCCGGATGCCCGCATCTCAGCTGCCGGAAAAGGACTGAGACATGTCGCAGTTTCTCGAGTCGCTCCAGCCCGCCGGTGGCAATCCCGGATCCTCCAAGCCTGACCTGGCTCTGGTTCTCGGTGGCGGTGGGGCCGCCGGAAATGCGTGGGAGATCGGTATCGTCGCTGGCCTGGCCGAAGCCGGTCTTGACATGACCGAAGCCGCCGACTTGGTGATCGGTACCTCGGCCGGTGCCACCGCGGCGGTGCAGGTACGCAGCGGCGTCTCACCCGCCGAGCTCTTGGCCTCGGTGCTGTCCCCGCCGGTTCGACCGCTCGGGCCAGACCGGGAACGAACACCCTCCCTGCCGATGGCCATGGTTTTCGAGCGGATGAGGGCCATCTCCGCCGCCGCGACCTCGGCAGTCGATCTCCAACGTGCGATGGGCGCATTCGGATTGGAGAGCGACTCGATGCTCCGACCTGGCGCGGAACAGCGGCGCGCCGCGGTCGCCGCCAGGTTGCCTCGCCCCGAGTGGCCGGACCGCCCGCTGGTCGTGACCGCTATCGACGCGCGGACCGGTGAGTTGACGGCCTTTGACCGCGATTCCGGCGTCGACTTGGTGGACGCGGTCACCGCAAGCACCGCGCTGCCCGGTCTGGTCCCCACCGTCAACATCAACGGCTGTCACTACATCAACGGTGGGGTGCGCTCCTCCGAGAACGCCGACCTTGCGGCAGGCTATGCGAACGTCGTGGTCCTCGCGCCCTTGGGCGGTCGGGACCAGGCACGGCCGCAAGCAGGCCAGTTCGAGGGCCTGCGCCGATCGCCGGAATGGGGCACGGACCTCGCCAGCCAGGTCGAGGCGCTGCGCCAGGGGGGTAGCCATGTCGTGGTGATCACGCCGGACGGCGAGGCCCGCGCTGCGATGGGCACGAACCAGATGGATCCGGCAACGCGCTTCCCGGCCGCCCGTGCCGGCTTCGCCCAAGGCAAGCGGGAGGCGGCCCGCCTGACGTTCCTTTGACGAGAGCGGCGCCAACGCTGTGGGGAGGTGACCTGGCTAGACGGCGATCGACACCGGGGTCCGTCCGCTCTGGATATCGGCCATCGTAGGGCGGGACGAAGGCGGTCCCTTCGCTCTTCAGCCCGAGGGTTCAGCGGACCCTGCCGGCAGGAAGTGGAGGATCTCCCACAGGTGACCGACGGGGTCCCGGAAGTACCCGGAATGGATCCCCCAGGGCCGCTCAGCGGGGGGCGCCGTGATCGTGGCGCCGGCCCGGGCTGCCTCGGCGAGCAACGCGTCGACCTCGGCGCGGCTGGCGACCGCGTGCCCCAGGCTCACTCCTGAGCCCACGACCGACTGCTGCCCAACATGGGCGTCCTTGCCCAGCTCCGAATGCGGGTAGAGAGACAGGAGCAGGCCGTCCGCCAGGGTGAACATGGCCGCGGCCCCCGCGGGCTGGTCAGCCGAGCCGACGAACTCGGTGCCGATGATCCCATCGGTGGCCAACCCAAGGCCGTCTCGATAGAAGCGGACAGCCCGTTCCAAGTCCTCGACCCCGAGCGTGATCGCATCGATCCGAGGCTCCACCACCCACGTCCTGACTGTGCGGCGGTCGTCACGACCTTGACGTCACCGAATGCTGAGGAATCGGCTTGTCCGATGTCGAATTCTCGCCTCCAGTGATGCGACCCCTCGGGAGCATCCACCAGCGGTGCCGCCGCTGAGGGTGGCATCGCCACCTGACCGATTGCGGCCCAGGAAGGTGGCGATGGGCTCCAGGGAGCTTCAGGCGCACGAGATCAGGGAAGTTCTGCGGCTGCTGCTGCGCGGCGAGAGTGACAGGGCGATCGCCCGGCTGTCGTGGACCTACGTGGAGAGTCCTCAAACTCTGGTTCTGCTGCGAAATCCCTCGTGATGCGCCTACTTAGCCGGGTCAGCTCGGGCCCACGGTGAACGCGTGTTGACAGGCATCGGCATGCGTGATCATCAAGGCTCACGCCCTGCTCGCGCCGCCCACAGGTCGGCGATGGTCAATAGTGGGCGCACGTCGATGTTGATCCGCGACAGTTTCTCGACGCCGCCGGCCGCGGTCAATCACGCACCACGCGGTATCGACGGTTGCTCCGAGTTCACCCAGGTCGTTGACCGATAGCACGATCTGCCCGGCGGAGGTGACGACGTCCTCCGCCGCCAGCAGCCGTTTGTCGGCTACCTCGCCGTCCTCGGCCAGTCGGCGGGTGCCGTACTCTTTGGCCTGCTTGCGGACGAACAGTGCCGGGATTCCGGTGACCTGAGAGAGCACGGTGGCTATCGGCACTCCGCCGAGCTCCGGGCCGGCGAGGGCATCGATAGCGTCGGGCACCAGCGGCGCGAGCCTCTCCGCGACCTCGTGTAGAAGCGCGGGATCGCTCTCGAACAGGTACCTGTCGAAGTACGCGCGGCTCACTACTCCAGAACGCAGACGAAACTCGCCCTCCAGGTGCCAGACGCTATAGATCCGCCGAGCTAGCGAGGGACCAGACGACATGAAGGGCTCGGCTACTGTTCATGGTGGTAGCGCGCTTGGTGGACGATCAGCTCGTTGTCCACAACTTGGTAGACGAGGCGGTGCTCGTCGTCGATCCGTCGTGACCATAGCCCGGCGACCGTCTGCTTGAGAGGCTCGGGCTTGCCGATGCCCGCGGCGGGATCGCGCAGCCCCTCGCCGATCAGGCGGTTGATTCGTTTGAGTTTCTGTCGGTCGGCGGTCTGCCAATGGGTGTAGTCCTCCCACCCGCCCGGCGTAAAGACCAGCCTCACTCGTCGGCGGTGTCGAGTGGATGCTCGATCAGCTCACCCGCCTGCGCTTGCGCCAGCGACTCCAGCAGCCGGCGAGCGTTCGCGGGCGACCGCAGCAGGTAGGCGGTCTCCTGAAGCGCCTCGTACTCCGCCAGCGACATCAGGACAGCGTTGCCGCGCTTGGATGTGATCTCGATCGCCGTACGGTCGTCGTTGACCCTTTCGATCAACGGGAACAGCTCTCGACGCGCTTCGCTAGCCGTGATCGCCATAACGCCCTCCCTTGAGCGGTACCAGATATCGTACCAGAAAGACAGGGGCCTCGCCTCGTCGTGATCACCGGGCTACCGTGCCACCGCTCTTGCACCACGAACCCAGCCCGCCGAGCTGGGTGACGAGGAACGCATCACCCAGACCCTCATCCATCATGTCGAGGGTTCGACCAAGACGCGTGGAGTGGAGCCGGCGGGAATCGAACCCGCGACCTCTTCCATGCCAAGGAAGCGCGCTCCCGCTGCGCCACGGCCCCGCGAAGTCCTACCCGGTGCCCCGGGGGAGGTCACCACTTTACCCTGCCGGGCCATGGGGTGCGCCCGCATCGCCGCCGGGCGGAGGCAGGGGCCGCACGGGTCGTGAGTTCCAGAGACGAGGCGAGCTCCTGGTCCCGGCGGTTGCGGCTGCTGCCGACCACGCTCTTCGTCTGCCGCCTCGAGCCGGGGCCGGCCGCGCTCGACCGTCTGCCCCAGGGCTCCTTCTCCGCCGTGATCCGTCTCTCGGGTGAGGCCTGTCTCGTGGGCGAGACGGGCGCGCTTCCGGCCGGCCTGGAGAGGAGCGGCCCCTGGCTGGCTCTGGTCCTCGAGGGCCCCCTGGCACACGACCTGGTGGGGGTCCTGACCTCGGTCCTGGAACCGCTGGCCGCCGCCGGCGTGCCCGTCTTCGCACTCTCCACCTTCGACACCGACGTGGTGCTGGTCCCGGAGGGGCGGCTGGCAGATGCCCAGCGGGCGCTCGGGGGGGCCGGCATTCAGCTCAGGGGGGCCCGGAGAAACGACAGCGGCCCGGCTGATTCCGGGCCGCCGCGGGGAGGGTTGGGTTAGGCGGCCGGTGTGGAGTTGGGCCCGGCCGCAGGGACAACGATGAGGCGTCGATCTGGGAGGCGCCTGAGGTGGTGCTTAGAGCTTCCCCAGACCTGGCGGCCGGCCACGGGGCCGGTGAATCACAGGCAACTCCCAGCTTCCCAGTTCACAATCGCACCCTGATGGATGAGGAGACCCGGGTCCTGGTCGTGGACGACGAGACCAACCTGGCCGAGCTGGTGGCCACGGCGCTGCGCTATGCCGGCTTCGTCACCGCCACCGCCGGCTCGGGCAAGGCGGCCCTGGAGCAGGTGGCCAGCTTCAAGCCCCACCTGATCATCCTCGACATCATGCTTCCCGACTTCGACGGCTTCGAGGTCTCCCGCCGCCTCACCGAGGGCGGCAGCCAGGTGCCGATCCTCTTCCTCACCGCCCGCGACGCCACCGAGGACAAGGTGCGCGGGCTCACCGTCGGCGGCGACGACTACGTCACCAAGCCCTTCAGCCTCGACGAGCTGATCGCCCGGGTGCGGGTCATCCTGCGCCGCGCCGGCCATCGGGAGGAGAGTCACAACCTGCTCTCCTTCGCCGACTTAGAGATGGACGAGGACCTGCGCGAGGTGCGCCGCGGCGGGGACCTGGTGGAGCTCACCGCCACCGAGTACCGCCTGCTCCGATACCTGCTCATCAACGCCCGCCGGGTGCTCACCCGGGCCCAGATCCTGGACCACGTCTGGAAGTACGATTTCGGCGGCGACGCCGGCATCCTCGAGACCTACATCAGCTACCTGCGCAAGAAGGTGGACCGCAAGGAACCTCCCCTCATCCACACGGTGAGGGGCATGGGGTACGTTCTCCGCCTGCCCCGGGCCTGAGCCGTGTCGCTTCGCCTGCGGCTGGTCCTGAGCCTGCTGGCCCTGGCCGCCATCGGCATCGGCGTGATCGACGCCGTGACCTACGTCGTGATCCAGTCCAGCCTCAGCCAGCAGGTGGACAGCTCCGCCACCAGCTCCGCCACGCCCATGCTCCAGTACCTCGAGTTCTACCAGCGAACCGGCTTCCGACCCCGTGGGGGCGCCTTCCCCCCGGGCAGCTACGGCGAGCTGGTCGGGCCCGGCTACACCTTCGCCACCCACTTCTACCTGCCCGGGACCAGCCCCCCCGATCCCCGCCTGCCCCGCGGCTTCGGCAGCCAGCCGGTGGACCAGCAGCGCTTCTACACCGTGCCCGCGGCCCACGGCGGGGGCGAGTTCCGGGTCCTGCTCAGCCCCACCAGCGATCCCGGCGTCAACCTGGTCTTGGCGCTGCCGCTCGACTCCGTCGACGCCACCCTCAACCAGCTCCGGATCCTGCTCCTGGCCGTCAGCCTGGCGGTCCTGCTGGGGCTCGGGCTGCTGGCCTGGTGGACGGTGCAGATCGGGCTCCGGCCGCTCCAGCGCATCCGCGGCACGGCCCGCTCCATCGCCCAGGGTGACCTCAGCCAGCGCGTCCAGGAGACGGACTCGCGCACCGAGGTGGGCCAGCTCGCCCTCAGCCTCAACGAGATGCTGAGCCAGATCGAGCGGGCCTTCGAGGCCAGGGCCGCCTCGGAGGCGCGCATGCGCCAGTTCATGGCCGACGCCTCCCACGAGCTGCGCACCCCGCTGAGCTCGATCCGGGGCTACGCCGAGCTCTTCCGGCGCGGCGCCCGGGGCCGGCCCGAGGACCTGGACAAGGCCATGTCCAGGATCGAGAGCGAGTCGGAGCGGATGAGCCAGCTGGTCGACGACCTGCTGCTGCTGGCCCGGCTCGACGAGGGCCGGCCGCTGGAGACGAAGACGGTGGACCTCTCCCAGCTGGCCGTGGACGCCGCCGCCGACGCCTCGGTCGCGGACCGCAGCCATCCCACCCGAGTCAGCGCGCCGGAGCCGGTGCTCGTCCTCGGCGACGAGGCTCGCATCCGCCAGGTGGTCAGCAACCTGGTCCGCAACGCCATGCTCCACACCCCGCCCGGGACCCGGGTGGAGGTCGCGGTCAGCGCCGACGGCGAGGCCACGGCGCGGCTCTCGGTGATCGACCACGGCCCGGGCATCTCGGCCGAGGCCCAGTCCCGGATCTTCGACCGCTTCGTCCGCCTGGACCAGTCCCGGGGGCGGGACCGGGGCGGCTCGGGGCTGGGGCTGGCCATCGTGGCCGCCATCGTGGCCGCCCACCACGGCCAGGTGCGGGTGGAGCAGACGCCCGGCGGCGGCGCCACCTTCGTCGTCCGGCTCCCGCTCTCCCCGGCCGAGGTGCCGGCCCGCCCGGAGCCGGAGCCGGAGGCCAGCCGGCCCCCGACGCCGGCGCGCTGAGCCCGCCCCCGCCTGCGAGAATCGGGTCCGTGGCCGGAAGCGACGCTGACGATCCCCACTCCGACTGGCGGATCGAGCGCCCCAGCCGCAGCGACGCCCGCCGCTGGGGCCCCTACCTCTCGATCCGGCAGTGGGGCACGGTGCGCGAGGACTACAGCGCGGACGGGGACGCCTGGGCCTACCTGACCTACGAGCAGGCCCGCAGCCGCGCCTACCGCTGGGGCGAGGACGGCCTGCTGGGGATCTCGGACGAGCGCCAACGGGTCTGTCTCGCGCTGGCCCTCTGGAACGAGGCCGACGAGTGCATCAAGGAGCGGCTCTTCGGCCTCTCCAACGCCGAGGGCAACCACGGTGAGGACGTCAAGGAGTACTGGCACTATCTCGACGCCCTGCCCGACGGCAACTACCTGCGCGCCCTCTACCGCTACCCGATGCAGGCCTTCCCCTATGCCGAGCTGCGCCGCCGCAACGCCCAGCCCGGCCCCGAGCTGGGGCTGCTGCAGCTGGGCGTCTTCGACGACGACCGCTACTGGACGGTGGAGGTGGAGTACGCCAACGCCACCCCCGACGTGGTCGCCTGGCGGATCTCGGTGCTCAACTCCAGCCGGGAGCGGGCCCGCCTCCACGTCCTGCCCCATCTCTGGCTCCGCAACACCTGGGCCTGGGAGGGGGAGGAGCGGGCCCATCCCGAGCTCCAGGCCGAGGAGGACCGCCTCCAGCTGGTGGGCGATCCCGACCTGGTCGGCTTCCAGCTGGTCGGGGAGCCGGGCGGCCAATGGCTGGTCTGCGACAACGAGACCAACTCCGAGCTGCTCTTCCAGACCCCCAACCGCAGCCCCTACCCCAAGGACGCCATCGGCGACGCCGTGGTCCGCCAGGACCCCTCCCGGTGCCACCCCGAGGGGGTCGGGACCCGGGCGGCGCTGCACTACGTGCTGGAGCTGGACCCGGGGGAGTCCCGCCAGCTCCACCTCATCTGGGGCAACGACTCCCGGCGCGCCGTCGATCAGGTCGACCGCATCTGCTCCTACCGACGCGCCGAGGCCGACGCCTTCTACGAGCGGCTCTACCCCGAGGACAGCGACGAGGACGACCGCCTGATCCAGCGCCAGGCCTTCGCCGGCCTCATCTGGAGCCAGCAGTTCTACCTCTACGACGTGGCCCGCTGGCTGCGCGGGGACGCCGGCTCGCCGCCCCCGCCCGAGGCCCGCCTCAGCGGGCGCAACGCGGCCTGGGGCATGCTCCACGCGGCCGACGTGATCGTCATGCCGGACAGCTGGGAGTACCCCTGGTTCGCCAGCTGGGACCTCGCCTTCCACGCCATGGCCCTGGAGCCCTGCGAGACGGAGCTGGCCAAGGAGCAGGTGCTGCTGCTGCTGGAGCCGCGCCTGCTGCGCGAGGACGGGCAGCTGGCGGCCTACGAGTGGTCCTTCTCGGACACCAACCCGCCGGTCCACGCCACCGCTGTCTGGCAGATCTACGTGCGCGACCGCAACCGCACCGGCATCCCCGACCGCGGCTTCCTGGAACAGGCCTTCCTGGCCCTGCTCTTCAACTACGGCTGGTGGGTCAACCGGCGCGACCCGGGGGGCGACAACATCTTCACCGGCGGCTTCCTCGGCCTCGACAACATCTCCGCCGTGGACCGCAGCCACCTGCCCCAGGGGGCGGAGATCTACGAGGCCGACGCCACCGCCTGGATGGGCATGTTCGTGATCAAGATGTTCCGCATCGCCGCCGAGCTGGCCATCGAGGAGCCGCAGTACGAGGAGATGGCGCTGCGCTTCTTCTCCCACTACGTGCGCATCGCCTCAGCCCTCAACGGCCGGGGCGGGGAGGAGGGGCTCTGGGACGACGCCGACGGCTTCTACTACGACCTGCTGCGGCTGGCCGGCGGAGAGATGGAGCAGATCCGGCTCCGCAGCCTGGTGGGGCTGATGCCGCTGGCGGCCAGCGAGGTGGTCCACCGCCACACCCTGGAGCGCCTGCCGCGCATCTCCGAGGTGCTCCAGGAGGCGGCGGAGGAGCGCGTCGTCCACTACCGGGCGGCGCGCGGCTCCGACCCCTACGCCTGCCTCAGCCTGGTCGACGCCGAGCGCCTGCACCGGCTCCTGGACCGGCTCCTCGACCCCAGCGAGTTCCTCTCCGACCACGGCCTGCGCTCCCTCTCCAAGGCCCACCTGGAGCACCCCTTCGAGAGCCGCCTGGTGCCGGGGATGGATCCCGTCCGCTACGAGCCCGGGGTGGCCAACGAGCGCGTCTACGGGGGCAACTCCAACTGGCGGGGGCCGGTCTGGTTCCCCACCGGCTACCTCCTGATCCAGGCCCTGAGGCTGCTGGGGGCCGGCCTGGGGCAGAGCTTCACCCACCCCTTCCCCTGCCCCGACGGGCGGCCCCAGACGCTGCCCCACATCGCCGACCAGCTGGCCCAGCGGACCGTCTCCATCTTCCGCCGGGGGCGCGACCACACCCGCCCCGTCTACGGCCCCTTGGAGAAGTTCCAGACCGATCCCGGCTGGCGCGACCTGCTCCTCTTCCACGAGTACTTCGACGGCGACACCGGCCAGGGCCGGGGAGCCTCGCACCAGACCGGCTGGACCGCCCTCGCCGGGCTCATGGTCCAGGAGCTGCGCGCCCCCTGGCGCTCGCCCCGCCCCGAACCCGG
>JASHRA010000177.1 GCA_030038765.1 Candidatus Dormiibacterota bacterium
ACCAGGAGCAGGCCGGAGCCGGCCACCAGCGCCACCCCCCACTCCCGCTCTCGTCTAAGGATCAGCAGGAGGGCCGCGGCGGCCGTCGCCAGGGGCCAGACCCAGACCGCCAGCCAGCCGCCCACGAGGCCGTGCCAGAGGGCGTCGAGGTCCAGCCCGTCGGCCCGCGGGGGCAGCCTCAGCTCCAGGCCGACGACGTCCTGGAAGAGGTGCTGGGGCCCGGCCCAGAGGGCGAAGGGGAGGCAGAGCGCCGCCGCCAGGACGATCGCCAGCAGGAGTTGGCGGCGGACCCTGGACCACCAGACGAAGGCCGGCAGCAGCAGCGCCAGGCCGGTCGGGATGGTGGCGATGCCGAGGCCGAGGGTGATGTTGGCCAGCCAGCTCCGCTGCTCCCGCCAGAGGAGCCAGAGGGCGATGGCCGCGCCCAGGTAGATCTCGACCCAGCCGGACCTCACCATGAGCGGCAGGAAGGGGAGGGTGAGGCAGAGCGCGCAGCAGCGCCAGGCGCGCTCGGCGCCGCCCCGGCGTCGGGCCAGGAGCACCACAGCGGCCACGAGCGCCAGCGCCGCCCCCAGGTCGCTGAGCCGGACGTCCCCGGCGAGGTGGCCAGCGACCGAGAGCAGGAGCACCGCGGGGGCGTAGGAGAAGTGGAGCGAAGACACGCCCGGCGTCGTGCTGGCATAGGTGGCGGCGTAGGGGTTGACCCCGGAGAGGAGCTGGGAGGTGGCCCCGCGGACGAGTTCCACGACGTCGAAGGGGGCGCTCCCCCAGCGCAGTGACGTGGTGAGCAGGAGGGCCCAGACGCCGGCCCCGGCGCCGGCGGCCAGCCGCCGTACCGGGGAGCGTGGGCTGAGCAGCACCAGGAGGGCCAGCGCGCCCAGGACCAGCGACCCCAGCCAGCCCTCCCAGCCGGAGTCGTAGGCGAGCCCCGTGGCCATCGCGCCTCCGGCCACGGCCCCCACCCAGGCGCGGTCCGAGGCCGGCAGCTCGGGGGCCAGCGGTTGGAGCAGGATCAGGGCGGCGGCCAGCAGCATCAGACCCAGCGCGACGGGCGCGTAGAAGCCCCCGTCGGCACTCGCTCCCAGCGCCAGCATCAGCAGCGCCAGAAGTGAGCAAGCCTCACGTGAGGGTAGGGAGACCGCGACCCTGGGCAGTGACCGCGCGACGGCTGCGGCGCTGCCCGGGGCCAGCGCCACCGGCCGGACGGGCGTGGAGCGGTCGCTCACGGGCCGAGCCTATCCTCGTGCCAGGAATCCCAGTCCCTCTCGGCGGGTGACGAGTCGGTGACTTTGAAGGCGCGGCCGTGAGACCGGGTTTCCTGTCGGGAATCAGCAGACCCGCGCTCCCATCAGACCGCAGGCCGGCTCGGCCGGTGGAGCCCGCCAACCCCTTGCCCAGCACCGGCTGGGACCTATACTGCCCACCCACGCCGACGTAGCTCAGTGGTAGAGCGGCTGTTTTGTAAACAGCGGGTCGTGGGTTCGAATCCCTCCGTCGGCTCCAAGTGTGAGTTTTAGTTGGGACCGGCAGGGACCAAGCACCGGTATCCAGCACCCCGGTGCCTCCGGCAAGCGCGGCGGTGTCGGGATTGCCACCGACGGGCTCGCCGTGGTGGTGAAGACGGTCCTTGACTGGGCTGGGGTCCGCTCCGCCCGCATGAGCACCCACCCCCCACGAGCCATGTATGCCCCGTCGGTTCTCCGGAACTGCGGCGTTCTGATGGGCGTCTCCAGGCTCCTCGGATGCACCGTCCCGTGGCGGTTCCCCTTGAGGGCCGGCCGGAGCTTCCTGAGGGCCCAAGAGGGCTTCCGACGCCGCAGGCCGCCCTGAACACGTCCTGATAGTGGCGGCCCGCTGCGACAGATGGCAGCTGAATTCCGGCACCTTCGCGGCGATGGTCGCGGTAGAGGCGGCATCTCTGGATCCCAGTTGGAGGAGAGCTCGAGCACACGCGTGGCCTAGAAGCGGAGGAATTGAGCAACACAGACCAGCGCGACCGTCACAAGCACGACGGTGGGTCCGAGGAGGCAGCAGCCTACGTATGGGAGCCCCCCAAGGGGATGGCGAGCGTGGCTATAGGCCCGCCACGCGTAGTGCTTGTGGTAGCGCCGCCCGCCTCCGCCGCGTCCCCGGGCCGGGGCCGTTCGTGCGTGACCAGTCGAGCGCTGGCCGCGCTGCTCAGGGTGAGCAAGCTCCCCGCCGCGCGCGCGCCTGTAGCCCCCCTTCTTGTTTCCCCGCGATCGCCAGACTTCGATGGCGACCTCGTAGCCCGGTCGGGTGAAGTCATCGCCTGACCAAGGTGGCTTCCCCGCCTCTCTCGGCGTCGAGGCGGGAGGGTCAGCCCTCGGCTCCGGCTCAGAGTCGGCCGTTAGCGCTTCTCCAACAATCGTTGCCATGGCACGCCCGGCTCGGGCCAGGGAGGCTCAGGCGGCGATCCTAACCTTGCAAAGGGACCGCTGAGCGGCACCAGGGCTGCCGGCCTCGGGCGGGCACTGTCAGGCACGTGGCCAAGAAGGTGAAACGGTGAACATCGCCGGTGCAGCCTCTGGCCTCTGCCTCGGCTGAAGCTTGCTAGTGGCCCTCTCCCACGAGCTGTGCCACGGAGTTCATTTCCGGTTCGCCGCCCTCGCCGAGTGCGTAGTCGGACGGGCGTAAAGCTCGTCCGCAGAGGGCTGACTGGGTTGGCGGCCTGCGAACAGCGTGGGACCAACAAGGATCAAGTAGATGATCAAGCAGTCGACGCCGTGCGTTCCGGTTCAGCGCGGCTGCGCCGGCCGGCGCGGCGCTAGCCGCGGAGCCTGGTGGATCGGGGAAGCCGCATCCCGCAGGTCAGCTGCCGGGGGCCGGCGCGGACGGCGCTGGGCGCGG
>JASHRA010000178.1 GCA_030038765.1 Candidatus Dormiibacterota bacterium
GGTCGGTGCAGAAGGCCTTGCCGAAGGGTGAGACCGGCGCCGGGTTGGCCCAGATGGCGAAGCTCTTGCTGGCGCTCTGGCCCCCGCTGCTCACCCGCACCGAGAAGTTGCCGTTGCCGCTGTTCGAGCTGGGGGTGCCGGAGATCACCCCTGCCGAGGAGAGGCTGAGGCCGTGGGCGAGGCTGCCCGTGGTCAGGGTCCACTGGTAGCTGCCGTTGCCGCCGCGGGCCTGGAGGGTGAAGGAGTAGGCCTTGCCGATGGTGGCGTTGGGGGGAGACGTGGGCGTGCTGGGAGTGGTGATGGCCAGGGCCGAGGCGGCGCTGACCGTCAGCGCGCCACCGATCCCCGTGCTCCAGCCCACCAGGCAGAGCCCCACCAGGCAGAGGCAGGCCGGACCCAGGGGCCCCGCCGGGGCTGGTCGTTCGTCGCCGCGCCCCGCCACAGTGGCCGGGACAGTCCTCGCCAGCCTCTTCTCCTCCCCGCCCCTCCTCGACTACTCGCCCGGCGCCCGGGCTGGGTGATCATCGCACCTCTGGGGGGGCCGAACCACATCCCGGGGCAGCCGGGCCGCCAGAGCGGTCGTCACCTCGTAGTTGACGGTGCCCAGGCGCTCGGCCACGGTCTCGGCGCTGAGCTCGGCGCCCCCGTCCCGGCCGATGGCGGTCACCACCTGGCCCGGCAGCACCTCCGGCTCCGAGCTCACGTCCACCATGGCCATGTCCATGCAGACGGAGCCCACCAGGGGCAGCTCCCGGCCCCGGACCAGGACCCCGCCCCAGTTGCGCGGGCTGCGCCGGAAGCCGTCCCCGTAGCCCAGCGTGATCACCGCCAGGCGGAGCGCGGAGTCGGCCCGGAAGCCCTCGCCGTAGCCCACCCATTCCCCGGCGGCGACGTCCCGCACCTGCGCCACCGTGGCCCGCAGGCTCAGCACCGGGCGGCGACGGCGCCCGTCCGGCGTGCTGAGCCCGAGGGGCTCGATGCCGCTGCGGACCAGGTCGAGCCTGCTCTCGGGTACCACGCGCCAGGCCGCGCTGTTGGCCGCGTGTCGCACTCGGAAGTGGTGTCCGACCGCCTCGGCGGCGTCGAGCGCGCGCCGGAAGCGCTCCAGCTGCGCGCCGGTCGCGGCCGCGTCCTCCCCCATCCGGAAGTGGGTGTAGCAGCCCTCCAGCTCGACGTGGGCCAGCCCCCGGGCCCGGCCCAGGAACTCTCCCACCCGCTCCGGCTCCAGGCCCAGGCGGCTCATCCCGCTGTCCACCTTGAGGTGGCCCCGGGCCCGGCGTCCCCGGCCCGCCCCGGCCGCCTCCAGGGCCGCCAGCACGTCGGCGTCGAAGACGGTCACGGCGAGGTCCCCGGCGACGGCCGCCTCGACCTCGTCCGGGGGCGTGTAGCCGAGCGCCAGGACCGGTGCGGTGACGCCCCCAGCCCTCAGCTCCAGGCCCTCCTCGACGGTGGCGGTGGCCAGCCAGGAGGCGCCCGCGCCGAGGGCGGCGCGGGCCACCGGGAGGGCCCCGTGGCCATATGCGTTGGCCTTGACGACGACCATCAGGGCGGTGCCGCCGAGCTCCGCCCTCATCTCGCCGACGTTCTCGGAGAGGGCGCCCAGGTCGAGCTCGATCCAGCTCGGGCGGCGCCCGGAGCGGTGCTCCGCGGGACTCAACGCGGGTTGCTCGCGGGGCGCGCCGCCAGCTCCCGGCGGACCGCCTCCTGGGTCTCCACCAGAGCTGCCGCCACCTCGCTGGCGAGGATCCCGGCCCGGCCCCGCAGGAGCCCCAGCCGGACCCCGGCCTCACCGTGCAGGAAGACCCCGGTGCGCGCCGCCTGGAAGGGCTCCAGCCCCTGGGCCAGGAGCGCCCCCAGGAGCCCGGCGAGGACGTCCCCGGTGCCTCCGGCGGCCAGGGCCGGGGCCCGGTGCTGGTCCACCCAGAGCTGCCCCTCAGGGGTCGCCACGACGGTGCCGGCTCCCTTCAGCACCAGCACCGCGCCCAGTTCCCGGGCCAGGCGGCGGGCCCAACCCTCCCGGTCGCTGCCTATCTCCCCCACCGGCGCGCCGGCCAGCCGCGCCGCCTCCAGCGGGTGGGGCGTGAGCACGGAGCGGGGGGGTATGGCGGCGCGGAGCCCGGGCTCCGCCGCGCAGGCGTTGAGGGCGTCGGCATCGAGCACCAGCCCCCAGCCGGCGCCGCCGGCCAGCCCGAAGAGGGAGGCCAGCAGCTCCCGCACCTCGGCAGCCCCGCCCAGCCCGGGGCCGCAGACGAGCGCCCGGGCGGAGTCGAGGTCGGCCCGGGCCTGCACCAGCACGTCGGGTCCGAGGCCCTCACCGGCGGCCCGCACCGGGACCCGGACGACCTCCGCCGGGAAGCTGTCGGCCGCGCCCCGGGCCAGCACCGCCTTGACCTTGCCCGCGCCGCCCCGCAGCGCACCCAGGCTGCAGAGCACGGCGGCCCCGGGGAAGGAGGGGCTGCCGGCCAGCACCAGGACCGTGCCGAAGGTGCCCTTGTTGGCCTCTGGGTCGCGCTCGGGGAGCTCCAGCCCCTCGGGGTCGCCGAAGAGCCAGCCGCTGCTCCGGCCCCGGGGCAGGAGCGCGGCCACGGCCATCCCGAGGCCGGCGTCGTGGCTGAGGCTGATCTCCAGCCCGGCCACGGGCGAGCCCTCCACCAGCGCCCGCGGTGCGCCCCCGGGCCGGCGCTCGACCGAGATCCGGCTGTAGAGGGGGATGCGCCAGCCGGCGGCGCCGAAGGCCTTGCGGACCGCCTCCTTGGCCGCCCAGCGGGCCGCCAGGCGTTCCGGGCGCCCCTCGCAGTAGGCCCGCTCGGCCGGGCTGAAGTACTTGCTGGCGAAGCGCGGGCGCCGCTCCAGCAGCTGCCCGACCCGCTCCACCGAGCTCACGTCCACACCCACGACCGGCCCCCCGCCCGGGCCCGGCCAGGGGTCCACGGTCACTCGACGGTGACGGACTTGGCCAGGTTCCGGGGCCGGTCCACCTCCACGCCCCGGGCCCGGGCGGCGTGATAGGCGAGCAGCTGGCCGACCAGCACGTTGGCCAGCGGCGCGACCGGCTCCGGCAGCCGCGGCACCCGGACCAGGTGTCCGGCAAGGGCGTCGAGGCTGCTGTCCCCGTCGTTCACCACCGCCAGCACCGGGCTCTGTCTGGCTCCGGACTCGGCCACGTTGCTGCGCAGCTTCTCCCGCGTCGCCGACTCGGTGGCGAAGGCGACCACGGGCAGCTCGGGGTCGAGCAGGGCGATGGGGCCGTGCTTCAGCTCCCCGGCCGGGTAGGCCTCGGCGTGCAGATAGGAGACCTCCTTCAGCTTGAGCGCCGCCTCCATCGCCACCGGGTAGTTGTAGCCGCGTCCGATGTAGAGGGCGGAGCGGTGCCCGGCGAGCCAGGACCCGAGCGGCTGGGTGGCGTCCTCCCGCTCCAGGATCTGGCGCTGCACGCTGGGCACCCGGCGCAGCGACTGGGCCAGCTCGGCGAGATCGGCGGGCAGGCCCGCGCCCCGGGCCTGGGCCAGCCGCATGGCCAGCAGCAGGCCGCAGGCGACCTGGTTGACGAAGGTCTTGGTGGCGACAACGCTGACCTCCGGGCCGGCGTGGGTGTTGAGCACCGAGTCCGCCTCCAGGGCGAGCGTGCTCCCGGCCACGTTGGTGAGCGCGAGCAGGTGGCTGCCCCGGGCCTGGGCCAGGCGGGCGGCGGCCAGCGTGTCGGCGGTCTCGCCCGACTGGGAGACGGCCACGAGGAGGGTCGGACCGCCCGGCAGCGGGGGCCGGTAGCGGAACTCCGAGGCGAAGTCCACGGTCACCGGCAGCCCGGCCAGGTCCTCGATGGCGTACTTGGTGAGGACGCCGGCGATGTAGGCGGTGCCGGCGCCGACCAGCTGCACCCGCTCCAGGCGCCGGAGCTCCTGGTCGGAGAGCCCGAGCTCGTCCAGCTCGACCCGGCCATCGCCCAGGAGCCGGCCCCGGAGGGCGTTCTCTACCGCCGCCGGCTGCTCGTTGATCTCCTTGGCCATGAAGCTGTCGAAGCCACCCCGCTCGGCCTGGATCAGGTCCCAGTCCACCCTCACCACCCGGGGCACCGCCTCGCTGCCGTCCTTGATCGCGGTCACCACCGGCCCCACCGGGCTGAGGACGGCCATCTCCCCCTCGCCCAGCACCAGGGCCTGCTTGGTGTAGGGGATGATGGTGGTGAGGTCGGAGCTGAGGAACCACTCGTCGCGCCCGACGCCCACCACCAGCGGGGCGTTGAGGCGGGCGCCGATCAGCGTCTCGGGGTCGGTGGAGCTCAGCACCACCACCGCGTAGGCCCCGCTGAGGCGCGCCAGCGCGCGCCGGGTGGCGGCCACCAGGTCGCCCGCGTAGTACTCCTCGATGAGGTGCGGGAGCACCTCGCTGTCGGTCTCGGAGACGAAGCGGTGGCCCCGCTGCTCGAGCTCCCGGCGGAGCTCGACGTGGTTCTCGAAGATCCCGTTGTGGATGACGAAGAAGCGGCCCTGGCAGTCGCTGTGGGGATGGGCGTTGACGTCCGAGGGGCGTCCGTGGGTGGCCCAGCGGGTGTGCCCCATGCCCACCTGGCCGGGCAGCTGCCGGACCCGGGCCTTGGCCAGCAGCATCTCCACCTTGCCCGCGGACTTGAGCGAGGAGGCCTTGCCGTCCGGCTCCAGCACCACCACGCCGGCGGAGTCGTAGCCGCGGTACTCGAGCCGGCGCAGGCTGTCCAGGAGCAGCGGCGCCGCCGGCCTCGGACCCAGGTAGCCGATGATCCCGCACACGGCCCTGGCCTACCTCCCCTTGAGCTGGCTCCCGACCGACAGCAGCAACGGCTGCGGCGCGGGCCAGGTTACCTCGGCGGGCTTCACGGGCTGGGACTGGGAGATGGGCTGGGGCTGGGGGAGGCGGCGGGCACCGGGACCACGGTGAAGACCACGCTGACGTAGGAGACGGAGAGAGTGGTCCCGGGCGGGGCCACCAGGACCGCGGTCAGGGTCTGGCTGCTGGTCAGGTGGGCGACGTCGAGCGGCTCGGTGCTGATCGAGGTGAGGGAGGTGAGCAGCGCGGCCGGCCCGGTCACGTTGATCGACAGCGGGATCACCTGCCAGCCGGTGATGGTGTAGCCGGCCGGCGGCTGGCCGCTGCCGGAGAAGGTGACCCGCACCGGCAGCGGGATGGTGGAGTCGATGGAGCTGATGTCGACCGAGACCGTCACCACCGAGGGGTCGGCCACCAGCTCGCTGCCGAGGCCGGCCGCGTTGGTGAGGTAGACCCGGGTCGTGATCGGGAGGGATGCCCGGTAGCTGCTGAGGTTGACCCGCAGCTCGGCCTGGACGTTGCGCAGCACCGATTCCGGCCCGGTGACCTTGACGCTGGCGGGGCTGATCGTGCTCTGGGCCACGTTGACGGTGTACCCTGCGGGCGGCGGAGCGGTGACGTCGAGGTGGATGGGCACCTCCCGGCTGGCCTGGCTGTCGACGATCACCGGCACGGTCTGCGGGGCCGACCAGATCCACACCTTGCTGTCCGCGTTCTGGACCCTCACCGGGACCCGGTACTCGCCCGGTCGGGTCACCGCGCTGAGGTTGGCGACGGCGCTGAGGTGGGACTCCACGTCCGAGCTGTGCACGTTGGTGGAGACGCCGGCGATCTTCACCGGGATGCGGCCGATGGGCCGCAGCAGCACCAGGCCGGAGTGGAGCAGGCTGCCCGTCTGCACCTGGACGTTGAAGGTGCTGATGGCGGGCGGGTCGCTGGCGTAGACGACGCCGACCCACATCCCGCAGGCGACCAGCACGGCGATCACCTTGAGCTGGAAGTTGCGGGTCACCAGCCGGACCAGGCGCGGGCTCATGAGGGACGGTCCACCCGGCCCACCGCGGCCGGAGTCCGGGCGCCGCGATTGAGCAGGCGCAGGCTGCGGCGGTGGCGCTCGTAGAGGGGCAGGCGGTAGAAGGCGCCCAGGCGGTTGGTCAGGGTGGGCCCGTCGAGTGGGCGGTGCAGGTCGCCGCCCAGGGCCAGGCCCACCTGGCCCGTCTCCTCGGAGACGATGACCACGGCCGCGTCGGTGGCCTGGCTCAGTCCCAGGGCGGCTCGGTGCCGGGTCCCCACCCGGCCCTGGCCCCCGGTCTGCTCGGCCAGCGGCAGCACGCAGCCGGCGGCCACGATCCGCCCGGCCCGGATCAGGGCGGCCCCGTCGTGCAGCGGCGAGCGGTAGGTGAAGATGGTGACCAGGGTCTCGGCGGTGAGCACCGCGTCCATGCGCACCCCCGTGACCGCGATCTCCTCCAGCCCGATGTCGCCCTGGAGCACCATCAGCGCCCCCGTCTGGCCCTCGGACAGGCGCAGGGTGGCGCGCACCAGCTCGTCCACGTCCCGGCGCAGCTCGGCCGTCTCCGGGGCCAGCAGGCCGGGCCTGATCCGACCCAGCCGGCCCATCTGGTCGAGGGCCCGTCGGAGCTCGGGCTGGAACAGGATGATGACCGCGATCAGGATCACCTGCCCCCCGTTGGCGAATATGAATTCCAGGACCGGGAGGTCGAGGATCTTGGCGATGGCGCCGAGGGCCCCGATCAGCAGCAGCCCCAGCAGCAGCTGCACCGCCTGCGTGCCCCGGATCAGGACCAGCAGCCGGTAGAGAAGGAAGGAGATGATGAGGACGTCCAGGACGGTGCGCCAACCGACCAGCTGGAGGAGCACGCGGGCCGCCTGACCGAGGTCCAGGCCGGCCACGGTGGTGGGGCCCGCCAGGAGCGCGGCGAGCTCGCTCACGGGCTCTCCTCGGGCCCCTGGAAGATGGCCCAGAGCAGCGCCATCTGGACCCAGAAGCGGTTCTCGGCTTGGTCGAAGACGACCGACTGGGGCCCGTCCAGGACGTCGTCGGTGATCTCCTCGCCGCGGTGGGCCGGCAGGCAGTGCATGACCTTGGCCCGGGGTGGCGCCAGGGCCAGCAGCTGGCGGTTCACCTGGTAGGGGCCGAAGTCCTGACGGCGGTCCTCGTGCTGCTCCTCCTGCCCCATGCTGGTCCAGACGTCGGTGTAGACGACGTCGGTGTCGTTGAGCGCCAGCCCGGGGTCGCTGGTCACCAGCAGCCGGCCCGCGCCCTGGACCGGGTTGGGCACGGGATCGGGCAGGTAGCCGGGCGGCCCCACCACGCGCAGGTCCAGCCCCACCACCTGGGTGGCCTCGATCCAGGAGCGGCAGACGTTGTTGTAGTCACCGACGAAGGTGACCCGGGCCCCCTCCAGGTGGCCCACCTGCTCCTGCACGCTGAGGCAGTCGGCGAGCACCTGGCAGGGGTGGCTGAGATCGGTCATGGCATTGATCACGGGAGATCCCATGGCCTGGGCGAGGCCGCGGAGATCGCGGTCCGAGGGGATGCGGGCGATGAGCCCGTCCACGAAGCGGTCGAGGATCCGCCCCACGTCCGCGACCGACTCCCGTCTCCCCATCTCGATCTCGCGGTCGAAGAGCGCGATGGGGTGGCCCCCGAGCCGGTGCACGGCCACCTCGAAGGAGACCCTGGTGCGGTTGCTGGGGCGGAGGAACACCAGCGCCAGCGAGCGCCGCGCCAGGGGCAGGCCGGGATCGAGCCCGCGCTTGAACTGGGAGGCGCTGTCCAGGATCTGGAGCAGCTCCTCCCGACCGAGGTCGGATACCGCCAGGAAGTCGCGACCGCGCAAATCTTGTCCCAAATCAACCCACGGCTGTGAACGGATCCCGCCGGGCCGGCGGAACTGCTAGTGGAACGGGTGTGTCAGGGGGCGGTTTCAGCGCTTCGTGTACTGGGGAGCCTTCCGCGCCCGCTTCAGTCCTGGCTTCTTCCTCTCCTTCATCCTCGGGTCGCGGGTCATCAGCCCGGCCGCCTTGAGCGGCGGACGGAGCGCCGGGTCCCAGGCGCAGAGGGCCCGGGCCAGGCCGTGGGCGACCGCGCCCGCCTGCCCTGAGATGCCGCCACCCGAGACCTTGACCGAGACCCGGAAGCGACCCGCCACTCCGGCCACCCGCAGGGGCCGCAGGGCCGCCTCCTCCAGCTCCGGGCGCCCGAAGTGGCGCAGCGGCTCGCGGTCGTTGATCACGGCCGTGCCGTCCCCGGCGTAGACGCGGACCCGCGCCACGGCGGTCTTGCGGCGGCCGGTACCGTAGGCGTACCGCGACGGGTCCTGGACACTCACCGCCTGATCACCTCCCCGTGATCGCCGAACTCGACCGCCGCCGGCCGCTGGGCCTGGTGCGGATGCTCGGCACCAGGGTAGATCCTGAGCCTCTTGAGCTGCCGGGCGCCGAGGCTGTTGTGCTGCAACATCCCCCTCACCGCCTCGCGTAGCGGGGCCGTGGGATCGCGCTCCACCAGCTCTTCGTAGGTGCGCACCCGGCGCCCCCCGGGGTAGCCGCTGTAGCGGTCGTAGATCTTGGCGCTGCGCTTGTCCCCGGTGACGATGATCTCGGCAGCATTCACCACCACCAGCTGGTCACCGCAGAGGGCGTGGGGCGTGTAGCTGGGGCGGTGCTTGCCGCGCAGCACGCGCGCCAGGTTCACCGCCAGCCGTCCCAGGGTCTGGCCCCGGGCGTCCACCAGCAGCCACTCACCGGGCAGCTCGGCCTCCAACGCCACGTAGCTCCGCTGCGCCACCGTGCTCACACCGCCACCTCCGCCAGGCCGGCCCCGTAGTCGACTCGCCACTGGTGCAGGCCCCGGGCCGGGGCCGTCGACCAGCTCCGGCGCGTGCCGGCCGGGTCGCTGAGCGCCCGGCCCAGCTCCTCCGGGGAGAGGCGGCCGCGGCCCACCGCCACCAGGGCGCCGGCCAAGCTCCTCATCATGCCCCTGAGGAAGGCGTCGGCGCGCACCTCCAGCACCACCAGCCGCTCCGCCCGGGCCACCTCGGCGCGGTCGACGGTGCGCACCGTGGAGCCGCCCGGCTGCGGGCTGCGCCCGAAGGCGGCGAAGTCGTGGCGGCCGAGCAGCAGCCGTCCCGCCTCCTCCATCGGCGCCAGCTCCAGCGCCTGGGGCACCCACCACTCCAGCTCCGCTGCCACCGGGGCCGGCGCCCAGGTGTCACGGACCAGGTAGCGATAGGTGCGGCGCCAGGCCCCGAAGCGGGGGTGGAAGTCGGGTCGGGCCTCCTCCACGCGGAGCAGGGAGAGGTCCCTGGGGAGCCGGGCGTTGCAGCCGTGCAGCAGCGCCGCGGCCTCCCAGCGGCGCTGGAGCCGGATGCTGACGACCTGGCCGTGGGCGTGGGCGCCGGCATCGATGCGGCCGGCGGCCGCCATCTCGGGCGCCTCGGCGGTGAGCTCGAGGAGGGCACGGGCCAGCTCGCCCTGGGCGGTCCGGAGGCCGGGCTGGACCTGCCAGCCGTGGTAGGCGGTGCCCCGGTAGGCGAGCAGCAGGCGGTAGCAGCTGGACTCGCTCACTCCACCATCTCCAGGATCACGACCGTCGCCCCGTCCCCCTGGCGCGGGCCCCGGCGCACGATCCGGGTGTAGCCCCCGGGGCGCTCGCGGTAGCGGTCCGCGTACTGGCTGAAGAGCTTGGCCGCCACGTCCTCGCGGTAGACCTGACCTCCCACCCGGCGCCGGGCGGCCAGGTCGCCGGCCTTGGCCGCCGTCACCATGCGCTCGGCCCAGCGCCGGACCTCCTTGGCCTTGGCCTCGGTGGTCTCGATCCGCCCGTACTCGAAGAGGGCGGTCGCCAGGTTGCGGGTGAGGGCGCTGCGGTGGGCGGCGGTGCGGCCCAGCTTGCGGCCGGCCTTGAGATGACGCACCGGTTCCTAGTGCTCCCCTTGGTGGAAGAGGTCCTCCACCTCCTCGGCGCTGACGAAGCCCCGCGCCACCAGCTTCTGCTTGATCTCGTCGAGGGACTTGGCGCCGAAGTTGCGCAGCGCCAGCAGCTCCTCCACCCGCATGGCGAGGAGCTCGCCCAGCCTGGTGATGTCGTTGGCCTTGAGGCAGTTGAGGGCCCGGACGCTGAGCTCCAGGTCCTCGACCGGGATCTCCGCCAGCCGGCTCTTGAGGTCGGTGCCGGTGGCCGCGCCCTCGCCCTCGCCGCTGATGCTCTCGCCGAAGTTGGCGAAGAGGTTGAGGTGGCGGACGTAGTACTGGGCCGCCCGGCTCACCGCCTCCACCGGGGAGATGGTGCCGTTGGTCCAGACCTCGACCGTTAGCTTCTCCCAGTCCGTGTCCTGGCCCACGCGGGTCTTCTCGACCAGGAAGTTGGCCTTGGTCACGGGCGTGAAGATGGCGTCGACCGGGATCACCCCGATCGGCTGCCCCTCGCGCTTGTTGCGGTCCGCCGTCGAGTAGCCGCGCCCGAGCTCGACGGTGAGGTCCATGCGCAGCTTGGCCTGGGCCCCGTCCAGGGTGCAGAGGTAGAGGTCCGGGTTGGCGATCTCCACGTCGGCGTTGGGCGTGATGTCGGCCGCGGTCACCCGCCGCCCGCCCTGGACGTCGAGGCTGAGGTGGGCGCCCTCCGGGTTGTGGCAGGTGAGGCTCAACTGCTTGATGTTGAGCAGGATCTCGCCCACGTCCTCCTTGACGTACTTGATGCTGGAGAACTCGTGGGCCACCCCGTCGATGGAGACGGCGGTCACCGCCGCCCCGGTGAGGGAGGAGAGCAGGACCCGGCGGAGGGAGTTCCCCAGGGTGGTGCCGTAGCCCGCCTCCAGGGGCTCGATCTCGAACCGTCCGTGGTTGCTGGTGGTCTCCACCTCGCGGACGGCTGGCAGAGTTGCGGCTTCTGGCATAGGTGGCAATGTCCTCGTGGCGCTCTGGCCCGCTGGCCTCAGCTCAGCGGGAGTAGTACTCGACGATCAGCTGCTCGTCGACGCTGGTCTCCATCTCGGCTCGCTCGGGCTCGCGGATCACGTCGACGCGCTGCTCCTCCGGGTAAAGGGTGAGCCAGCCAGGCACGCCCTGGCCCCCCCGCTGCTCCAGGGAGCGGCGGATCGGCTCCAGCTCGCGGCTGCGCTCCCGCACCGTGACCACCTCGCCGGCCCGGACCTGGAAGGAGGGGATGTTGACGGTCCGGCCGTTGACCTGGAAGTGACGGTGCGAGACCAGCTGCCGGGCCTCGCGGCGCGAGGCGGCGAAGCCGGCCCGGTAGACGACGTTGTCCAGCCGCTGCTCCAGCATCTGCAGCAGCACGGTGCCGGTCACGCCCTTGCGCTGGGCCGCGGCGTCGAAGTAGTTGTGGAACTGGGTCTCGAGAACGCCGTAGATGCGGCGCCCGCGCTGCTTGGCCCGCAGCTGGATGCCGTAGTCGCTGACCCGGCGCCGGCGCGAGAGGCCGTGCTGGCCGGGTGGGGTGGCGTTGCGCTTGGTGAAGGTGCAGGTGTCGCCCTGGCACTTCTCGCCCTTCAGGAAGAGCTTCACCCCCTCGCGGCGGCAGAGGCGGCAGACGGGCGGATGCGGGTTGGCCATGGCTCGCTACCTCAGACCCGCCGCCGCTTGGGCGGCCGGCAGCCGTTGTGCGGCACCGGGGTGACGTCCGTGATCGAGGTGACCTCGAGGCCGGCGGCCTGGAGCTGGCGGATGGCGGCCTCCCGCCCCTGCCCCGGTCCCTTGACCAGGACCTCGATGGTCTTGAGGCCGTGCTCCATGGCCCGCTTGGCGGCGTTCTCGGCCGTCACCTGGGCGGCGAAGGGCGTGCTCTTGCGCGAGCCCTTGAAGCCGGAGGAGCCGGCGCTGCCCCAGGCGATGACGTTGCCGCTGGGATCGGTCAGGGTGACGATGGTGTTGTTGAAGGTGCTGAACACGTGGGCCAGGCCGACCGCGATGTTCTTGCGCTCGCGGCGGCGGGTCCGCACCACCTTCTTCTTCTTGGCCAAATCAGCTCCTCAGCCGGCCCCGGGCCGGGACCTCCTCACTTGCCCCGCTTCCGCCGCACGCCCACCGTCTTGCGCGGTCCGCGCCGGGCCCGGGCGTTGGTCCTGGTCCGCTGGCCCCGCACCGGCAGCCCGCGCCGGTGCCGCAGCCCGCGGTAGGTGCCGATCTCCATCAGGCGCTTGATGTTGAGCGCCACCTGCCGGCGCAGGTCACCCTCGACCCGTCCGGGCAGCTCCTTGGCGATCACGTCGCGGAGCCGGATCACCTCGTTCTCGGCGAGGTCGTCGGTCTTGGTGTCGGCGTCCAGGTGGGCGATGCGGAGCAGGCGCCGGCTGGTGGAGGTGCCGATCCCGTAGATGTAGGTGAGCGCCACCTCGATGCGCTTGCCCCGGGGCAGGTCAACGCCGGCGATTCGGGCCATATCCGCTCCTGCCTCAGCCCTGCCGCTGCTTGTGCTTGGGGTTCTCGCAGATGACGCGCACGACCCCGTCGCGACGGATCACCTTGCACTTGTCGCAGATCCGCTTCACCGAGGCCCGCACCTTCATCGTCCGCTCCCCGTGTCGGCCGTCACAGCAGTCGGGCCAGTATCCGGCCCCGGCCCGGGTCGGTGGTCGAGAGCTCGACCAGGACGCGGTCCCCGGGAAGCAGCCTGACGCTGGCCAGGCGGGCTCTCCCGGCAGCGTGCGCCACCACCTTGTTCCCGCCCTCCAACTCCACCCTGAAGAGCGAATTCGGCAGCGGCTCGAGAACCCGACCCCGCAGCGAGTTGGGGTCATCCATGGTGACGGGCACGCGCAGACCGAGCGGGCTCGCCCGGCCGAGAGTATACCCGATCTCGGAGCGGCCCGCCCCGGCTCACGCCGCCGCCCCCACCCGGGTCAGCACCTCGGGGCCGTCGTCGCCGATGGCGATGGTGTGCTCGAAGTAGCAGGATCGCCTGCCGTCGCTGGTGACCACGGTCCAGCCGTCCGCCTCCACCCGGGTGCCCGGCTGGCCCTCGTTGACGATCGGCTCGATGGCGATGCAGAGGCCGGGGCGGATCTCGATGCCCTTCCCCGGCGCGCCCAGGTTGGGCACCTCGGGGTCCTCGTGCATGTCCCGTCCGATGCCGTGCCCGGTGTAGCCGCGGACCACGGAGAAGCCCTCCGACTCGACGTGGGCCTGGACGGCGTGGCCGACGTCGCCCAGCCGGTTGCCGGGCCGGGCCGCCTCGATGCCCCGTTGGAGCGCCTCGCGGGTCACCCTGACCAGCCGCTCCCCGTCCGCATCGAGCCGGCCGCAGCCGACGGTGAGGCCGGCGTCGGCCCACCAGCCCCGGTAGATCAGGCCGCAGTCGAGGCTGACGAGGTCCCCCTCCTGGATCCGGCGCCCGTCCGGGATGCCGTGCACCACCTGCTCCCCGACGGAGACGCAGAGGTGCTTGGGGAAGCCCTCGAAGCCGAGGAAGCCGGGGAAGGAGTCGCGGCGGCGGATCTCCCGGTTGGCGGCGCGGTCGATCTCGGTGGTGGTCACGCCGGGGCGGACCATGCCCGCCAGCAGCTCCAGCACCTCGGCCAGCCGGCGCCCGGCCTGGCGCATGAGGTCGATCTCCTCGGCCCGCTTCAGGAGGATCACCCGATGGCCCTCCGCAGCGCCTCGCTCACCTCGGCCACGGTCCGGGTGCCGTCGACGTGGACCAGGGGCACGCTCCCGGCCAGGTAGTCCAGCACCGGCTCCGTGTCCTGGCGGTAGATGCGCAGGCGCTCGCCGATGGCCCCCGGGTTGTCGTCCCCCCGGCCCTCCTCCGTGGCCCGGAGCCGGAGCCGGGCCAGGAGCTGCTCCTCCGGCACCTCCAGCACCAGCAGCAGGTCGAGCGGGCGACCCAGCCCGGAGAGCATCTCCTGCAGCTCGCGCGCCTGGACCACGGTGCGGGGGAACCCGTCCAGCACGAAGCCGGTGTCGGGGGGGAGCTCGCGGAGGCGGTGCCGGATCATGGCCACGATCACCTCGTCGGGCACCAGCCGGCCGGAGTCGAGGTAGGCGGCGATGGTCTCGCCCAGCTGTCCCCCCCTGGCCCGCGCCTCCCGCAGCATGTCGCCGGTGGCGATGTGCTCCAGGCCCAGCTCCCGGCGCATCATCTCCGCCTGGGTGCCCTTGCCCGCCCCGGCGGGGCCGAAGAGGGCCAGGTTGAGGTGCGCCGGCTCACGCCGGTTGGGTGCGCTCATCTAGCGGATGAAGCCTCGGTACTGGCGCATCAGGAGCTGCGTCTCCAGCTGTTTCATGGTGTCCAGGGACACGCCCACCACGATGAGGACGGCGGTGCCGCCCAGGTACAGCCCCTGGCTCGGCTGCTGCCCCGTCAGCAGCGCCGTCACCAGCGGCAGGACGACGGTGATGAGGCCGAGGAATATGGCCCCCGCCAGCGTGATCCGTCCCATGACGCGGGCCAGGTACTGGGAGGTGGCGCGCCCGGGGCGGATCCCGGGGATGAAGGTGGCGCTCTTCTTCAGGTTGTCGGCGGCGTCCTCCGGGTCGAAGGTGACCGCCGTGTAGAAGAACGTGAAGCCCATGATCAGGGCGAAATAGAGCAGCTCGTAGCCGATGTCGACCCAGAGCGTCGGCCCCACCGGGTTCCAGTTGTTGTGGATCCAGGTCGATATGGTCCCCACCGCGCCCCCGCTGCTGCTGCCCGAGGGGGTGAAGAAGTTGGCGAAGATGGTGGGGAAGAACATGATCGA
>JASHRA010000179.1 GCA_030038765.1 Candidatus Dormiibacterota bacterium
CTCAGTGCCTGGTAGCTAACGAAGCCTAGGAGACGCGGTAGTCCTCGGGATAGAGCTCGTCGAAGACTCTCTGGGGCACCAGACCGCTGAGCTTGTTGCTGTAGATGGTCAGTGCCTGTGGTGAGTTCGGCATCCAGATAACTGGCAGCTGCTCCGCGAGGTAGTTCTCGTACTTCTTGATCGCCGTGATCTCGGCCGCCGGCGTCGATGCCGTGGTCGTCTCCTTGATCAAGCTGTTGGCCTCGGCGCTGTTGTAGTTGCCCGTGTTCGAGCTGGCGCCCACCTCCCAGAGCTCCTCGCCTGTGGGCAGGAAGTCCGGAGAGTAGACCCAGCCGCCACCCCAGTAGTCGAGGTCCCAGGCGTAGCCCGGGGTGTAGGCGTTGGTGATGACGTCGCCGAAGGTCTCCGGAGTCTCGACCTCCGCGTTGATCCCTGCCTGGGACTTCCAGTCAGAAACCAGCGTCGTCATCTCGTCGGTGAACTCCTGGCCGTTGATGACGTAGAGGAACTTGAACTGGAGCTTCTCGTTCTTAGTGATGCCGGCGCCGCACTCGTCGGAGGCCGTCCCCGGCTTCGAGCAGACGCTGATGCCACCCTTGTTCACGGTCCAGCCGTGGTCCTTGAGGAGGGACACGGCCTTGGCCGGGTCGTAGGGGTAGACCCCGTTCTTGCTGGCCTCCAGGCTGCTCAGGAACGGGTTCTCCTTGGTGTTCGACGGATAGGTCGGTACCGGCCCGTTGTTGACCGAGCCCTGACCGCCCACGTAGTAGTCCTTGATGAACTGCTTCTGGTTCACCAGGGACTGGATCGCCTGGCGGATGTACAGCTGCTTGAACAGCGGTCCCACCTGGGCGTTGCTGAAGTCGTAGGGCATGTAGTTGGTCGAGTAGATGCCCCAGTAGTTGGCCTTGTAGCCGGTGTGCTCCAGCTCCTTCAACTGGGAGTAGTCCTCCGCCGGCATGTAGCCGATCGTGAGGTCACCCGCCTTGAGCTCGTTGAACTCAGATGTGGGGCTGGTGAAGGGGATCTCCTCGAAGGCCTTGATGTCTGCCTTGTCAGGTCCCGAGTAGCGATCGTTTGGCACCAGCTTGGCGTAGCCCGAGATGTTGTACTGGGAGATCTTGAAGGGGCCACTCACGACCTGCCACATCGGGTTGGTCGCGTAGGTGCTGGCGTCCTGCGACTCGCTGTTGATGTACTGCGCGACGGCGAGCGCGCCGGTCGTGGCAGTGCCGGGAACCGTCTCGTCGTAGTTGCCCACGGGGCTGCTGGCCGAGGTCTTGTCCCAGACGTGCTGCGGGATGGGGCTGATCTGGCTCAGCTCGTTGTACGTGAACCACTCCGGGTCGTAAGACCCGTTCAGCTGCATGACGACGGTGTAGGTCCCGGTCGCCTTGTAGCTCGTGACGTTGTCAGGGAACAGCCCGGCAACGTATGCGCCCCAGCCCGGTCCAGGCGCACTGGCGCTTCCGATGTTGGACGCGGCCGAACTGACGGATGCCTTGAGCAGGTTCATCCAGAAGACCACGTCGCGGGCCGTGATCGGCTTGCCGTCGGACCAGACCCAGTGCTTCAGGGTGATGGTCACCGTCCTGTTGTCGTTGCTGTACTTGGGCTGTTCCGCGACGCTGAGTGCCGGGTTGATGACTGGCCTGCCGTTGTCACCGAACCAGTACAGGGGGCGCCACATCAGCCAGGAGAAGTACTGGGCATTGGTGGTGCTGAAGTAGCTGGCGGCTTCCAGCGGCGAGATGTAGGTCGGAGTCGCCGCCGGGGCCTCAGCCCAGGTGACGATCTTGCTCCCGCTCCCTGAGGAAGCGGCGTTGGCGGTGAGGGCGCCCGATCCCAGGGCCAGGGCCAGGACGCCGGCCACGCCGGCCAGCCCGACCAGACGCCACGTCCGGAATCTCGGTATCTTGCTCACTCCTCTTTCCTTCCCTCCACGTAGTGCTGGGTCACCGGAGTGTCGAAGCTCCGGCCATCTTCAAACCGCGGTATCCCCCACGGTTGGCTGGCATGGTACCCGGGTGGCGGCACCGCCGCCATCCCCCGCCGGGGTGATTCTCGAGATCACCTCCTCACCAACTGCCCGCGTCGCGAGCCCATGTCTATCGGCGCTGCAGCCGGACCTCCAGGGCATCGCGGAGCGCATCACCGACGAAGTTGAAGGCCATCACCACGAGCACGATGCAGATGCCCGGCGGGTAGATCAACCACCAGTACCCGGCGTAGATGTAGCTCGTGCCGTTGGAGAGCTCCAGGCCCCAGTTCGTGGCCGGGGGGGCGATCCCGAACCCGAGGAAGCTGAGGGTCGCGACCGCGACGATGGCGTCAGCCACCTGGAAGGTGGCATTGACCACCACGACTCCGATCGAGTTGGGGATGATGTGGCGCAGCAGGACCCTGCGCTGACTGCCTCCCATGACCTTCACCGCCTGGACGTACTCACGCACGCGCAGGGACAGTGTCTCCCCCCGCACAAGTCGGGCGGGTCCCAGCCAGGCAACGAACGCGATGGCGATGATCAGCTCCGGGACCGAGACGCTGAAGATCGTTCCGAGCAGGATCAGAAGGAGGAGGAAGGGGATAGCGAGCATGGAGTCAACGATTCTCATCATCACGGAATCGATGAAGCCCCCCGCGAGTCCTGCGGTCGCACCCCACAGGACGCCAACGCCGACCGCCAAGACGGCCGCCGCGAGCCCTACCTCGAGCGAGGTCTGGCCGCCCAGCATGAGCCGTCCCAGGTTGTCGAACCCCGTGTCATCCGTCCCCAGCAGGTGCCTCAGGCTCGGTGCCTCGTCCTTGATGTTGGGGTTGGTGAACACCTGCTGGGTGTGGTAGATCAGCGGGCCGACGAAGCAGAACAGGAGGAAGAAGATGATGATCCCGATCCCGATCGTGGCCAGCTTGTTCTCCATGAAAACGGCCAGGATCATCCGCCAAGCGCTTCCGCTCTTGTAGGCCTCTCCGCCCTCTGGCGTCGCCGACAGCAGGTCGGTGTCGGTCGCGCCCAGGCTGGTGTTGATACCCAAGCTCACCCCGGGACCCCCCTTTGGCGCCTGACGAACACCGCCCTCCGCGCCAGCTCAGACATATCGGATCCTAGGATCTGCCACTGCATAGAGAATGTCCGCCACCAGGGATCCGATCACGGTGGCCACCGCCACCACCAGGGTCACCCCGAGGAGCACCGGGAAGTCATCGTTCTGCGCGGAGATGAAGAACAGATATCCCATCCCCGGGTAGTTGAAGACCGTCTCGGTGACCACCGCACCGCTGACGATTCCCGGGATGCTGAGCCCGATCAGGGTCAGGACCGGGATGAGGGCGTTGCGAAGCACGTGCCGGAAGAGCACACGTGAGCCCGAGGCCCCCTTCGCCTTAGCCGTTCGGACGTAGTCCTGGACCAGGTTCTCCAGCATCGAACTTCGCATGTACCGGCTGAACAGGGCAAGCGTCACCAGCGTCAGCGTGGCAATGGGAAGGACCAGGGCGTTCAGCTGGGAGAAGAGGCTGCCCTGCACCTGTGGTGCCTCGGGCGGCAGCCAGTTGAGGGTGGCGCTGAAGATGATGATCAGGAGGATGCCCAGCCAGAACGTGGGCATGGAGTAGAAGATGAAGGAGAGGCCGGTGAGCGTGTAGTCGTCGGGCTTGTTGCGCCGCACCGCCTGCAGGACACCGAGCGGCACCGCTATCAGGACCGCCAGCACCGTTGAAGTCCCGACCAGGAGCAGCGTGTTGGGCAGCCGCTGCGCCAGCAGGGAGTCGACCGAGGCCGTCTGGCGGTAGGAGTACCCGAGATCGAAGTGCGCGAGGTTCCAGAGCCAGAGGAGGTACTGGAACGGGAGGGGCCGGTCCAGGCCCAGCTGCTTGGTCAGGGACGCGACGTCCGCCTTGCTCGCCCGGGGTCCGAGGATGGCCCTCACGGGGTTGCCGGGGAGGAGATGGAGGAGGATGAAGGTGATGATCGAGACGCCGATCACCACGATCAGCGCCTGGAGGATGCGCCGGATCAGGTACCCGACCATCTCACGTCCCTCCGGGCCTCACTGCCTTGAGCGTCTGATTACAACGGCAACCGGGGCCCAGCTTCTGCTGGGCCCCGTTGCCGCCACTCTGCCGATTTACGCCGCCGCTACGAGAGCCGGTAGTCCTCCGGGTAGAGCTCGTCGAAGATGCCCTGGGGTACGAGTCCGCTGAGCTTGTTGGTGTAGATGGTCAGCGCCTGCGGCTCGTTCGGCATCCAGATCACCGGAAGCTGCTCGGCCAGGTAGTTCTCGTACTTGTCTATCGCCTTGATCTCCGCCGCCGGCGTCGGCGCCGTGGTCGTGGCCTTGATCAGCGAGTTCGCCTCGGCGTTGTCGTAGTTGCCGGTGTCAGAACTGGCTCCCGCCTCCCAGAGCTCCTCGCCCGTCGGCAGGTAGTCCGGGGCGTAGATCCATCCGGCACCCCAGTTGTCGACGTCCCAGGCGTAGCCCGGTGTGTAGGCGTTGCCGACGACGTCACCGAACGGCTCGGGGGTCTTGACGACCGCGTCGATGCCTGCCTCTTGCTTCCAGCCCGAAACCAGACTGGTCATCTCGTCGGTGAACACCGTGCCGATGGAGGCGTAGAGGAAGGTGAACTTGAGTTGCTCACCCTTGGTGATGCCGGCGCCGCACTCGTCGGAGGCCGTCCCCGCCTTGGAGCAGACGCTGACGCCGCCCTTGTTCACGGTCCAGCCGTGGTCCTTGAGAAGGGACACGGCCTTGGCCGGGTCGTAGGGGTAGACGCCGTTCTGATTCGACTCCAGAGAGCTGAGGAACGGGTTCTCCTTGGTGCTCGAGGGGTAGGTCGGCACCGGCCCGTTGTTGACGGTGCCCACGGCCCCGACGTAGTAGTCCTTGATGAGCTGCTTCTGGTCCACCAGGGACTGGATCGCCTGCCGCACGTAGAGCTGCTTGAAGATCGCGCCCACCTGGGCGTTGCTGAAGTCGTACGGCATGTAGTTGGTCGAGTAGATGTTCCAGTAGTCGGCCTTGTAGCCGGTGTGCTCCAGCTCCTTCAGCTGGGAGTAGTCGGCGGTCGGGAGGTAGCCGATGTCCAGCCCACCGGCCTTGAGCTCGTTGAACTCGGCCGTGTCACTGGTGAAGGGGATCTCCTCGAAGGCCTTGATGTCCGGCTTGACCGGTCCCGAGTAGCGGTCGTTGGGGACCAGCTTGACGTAGCCCGAGATGTTGTACTGGGCCAGCTTGAAGGGCCCGCTCACCACCTGCCACAGAGGGTTGGTGGAGTAGGTGCTGGTGTCCTGGGCCTCGACGTTGATGAACTGCGCGACCGCGAGAGCGCCGGTGGTGGCGGTGCCGGGAACGGTCTCGTCGTAGTTGCCCACCGGGCTGCTGGCCGAGGTCTTGTCCCACACGTGCTGTGGGATCGGGGTCACCTGGCTCAACTCGTTGTAGGTGAACCAGGTCGGGTTGTACGAGGCGTTCAGCTGCATGACCACGGTGTAGGTGCCAGTGGCCTTGTAGCTGGTGACGTTGTCAGGGAAGAGGCCAGGGACGTAGGCCCCGTAGCCAGGTCCGGGCGCGTTGGCGTTGCCGATGCTGGAGGCCGCAGGGCTGACCGCAGCCTTGAGCAGGTTCATCCAGAAGACCACATCGCGGGCCGTGATCGGCTTGCCGTCGGACCAGACCCAGTGCTTGAGGTCGATGGTCACGGTCTCGTTGTTGTTGCTGAACTTGGGTGGCGCGGCAAGGCTGAGGCTGTCGTTGAGGATCGGCTTGCCATCGTCGCCGAACCAGTACAGAGGCCGGTAGATGAACTCCGAGAACTGGGAAAGGTTGCTGGTGGTGAAGTAGGTCGTCCCGATCAGGGGCGAGATGTAGTTGGGGCCGGCGTTGGCGGCCTCTCCCCAGGTGACGATCCTGCTGGCGCTGCCCGAGGTGGCGGCGCTCGCGGTCAGCGCCCCTGAGCCCAGGGTGGCGACCGTCAACCCGGCCAGGGCGACCAGCCCGGCCACCCGCCAATGGGGCAGTCTGGGTACTCTCACGGCTTGCTTCTTCCTCCTTGGTGCCGGCGCGACCCCCTCCTGGGCGCGGCCGGAGGGACGGGGCAGCCAGTTCGATCCGATTGTCGCGGGCATCTTAGGCGCTGATTAACGCCCCTGTCATCCCCCTCCGGAGTGATTTCCGGCCCCGGCGGTGGTGGAAGTCGAGATCAGACCGCGGCGCCAGCCACGGAGAACGGCGCCTGAGCGGTCGGCCGCCCCCAGCTTGTTGAAGACGTGGCTGACGTGGGTCTTGACCGTGTTCTCGCTGATGTGGAGAGCGGCCGCTATCTCCTGGTTCGACATCTCCTGGGCCATGCACTCCAGCACCTGGAGCTCGCGCGGGCTGATGGGCTCGCTCTCCACGCCCATCTCGCCCGGGCTGGCCAGCAGGACCTCACCGGCGGCGGCCCGGCGGATGGTGTCGGTGAGCTCGGAGCGCTCCACGTCCTTGAGCAGGAACCCGCTGGCCCCGGCCCGGGCGCTGAGGCTCAGGTAGTTCTCGTGGCCGAAGGTGGTGAGGATCACCACCTTGGTCTGGGGCAGCTCCTCGCGCAGGCGCCGGAGGGCGCCGATCCCGTCCAGGCCCGCCATCTGGACGTCCATCAGGACCACGTCCGGCCCGGAGGCGAGCGCCAGGGACACGGCCGACTCGCCGTCGGGGACGTCGCCCACTACCTCCAGGTCGGGCTCCGCCTCGAGCATGGCGCAGATGCCCTGGCGGACCACGGGGTGGTCGTCGGCGACGAGGACCCGGATCACGGCGCCACCGGCGCCGTCTCCGGCACGGGAGACGGGACCTCGAGCACGACCCGGGTGCCGCGGCCGGGGAGGCTGTGCACCTCGAGGTGGCCGCCACAGCTGGAGGCTCGCTCCCGCATCGAGGTGATGCCGAAGGAGCCGGCCCGGGTGGGGCCGGAGGGATCGAAGCCGGAGCCGTCGTCGTGCACCTCCAGCCGGAACCTCTGGCCCGGGCTGGAGAGCCGCACCCGGAGGTGAGCCGGGTGGCCGTGGTTGAGGGCGTTGGCCGCCGCCTCCATGAAGATGCGGAAGGCGGCCACCTCGGCCTGCGGCGAGGGCCGGCGCAGGACCCCGAGGAGCTCCAGCTGGCCCTCCACGTCGGGCCGCTCGCAGAGCCGCTCCAGCTCCTCGCGGATGGCTGCGGCCAGGTCGTTGCGCTGGAGCGCCTCCGGCCTCAGGTCCCAGACCGAGCGGCGGGCCTCCTGGAGGCTGGAGCGGGCCAGGTCCGTGGCCTGGGCCAGCGCGCCCTGGGCGCGGCCGGGCTCGCGGCTGAGCCAGGCCTCCGCCGCCTGGAGCTGGACGACGATGCCGGCCAGGCCCTGGGCGAGCGTGTCGTGGATCTCGCGGGCGATGCGGTTGCGCTCGTTGACGGTGGCCATCTCCTCGGTGTCGGCGAAGAGCTGGGCGTTGCGCAGCGCCAGCGCCAGCTGGCCGGCCAGGACCTCCAGCATCTCCACCTGGCGGGAGCTGGGCACCTCGTCCTGGCGCAGCACCAGGTAGCCGACACGGGCCCCGGTGACGAGGAGCGGCACCACCACCAGGTCGCCGACCTTGACCGGCGTCTCCGAGGAGACCTCGGCCTGGCGCAGGGCCAGCCCCAGCTCGGCCGCGCCCGCCCCCACCGGCTCGCCCCGGACCGCCTGGCCCACCAGGCGCACGCCCTGGGCGGCGGTGCCGTCACTGAGGTAGACGGACACCTCGCTGACGTTCCAGAGCTGGCGCAGGCGGTCGGCGGCGCCGCTGGCGACGTCGGCCAGCACCAGGGAGCGGCTCAGGTCGGCGCTGACCGAGTTGAGGATGGCCAGCTCCTCGTTGCGATCGCGGAGCTCGGCGGTGCGCGCCTCGACGCGCTGCTCCAGCAGCCTCTGGGAGGCGTCGATGAGCTGGCGCTGGCCGGCCAGGCGCTGGCGCATGCGCTCCAGCGCGGACTCCAGCCCACCGATCTCGTCGGTGGGCACCGGGCTGAGCGCCACCGGAGTGTCGAGGTCCCCGCCGGAGATGCGGCGCGAGGCGTCGGTCAGCCCGGAGAGGGGGCGGATCAGGCGCCCGCTGATGACCCGGGCCAGGATGGCGACGAGGAAGGCCAGCACCACCAGCACGGGGAGCAGGAGCGCGGTGACCCCGACCAGGCCCCGGGTGATGGTCTGGGAGAAGCCGACCACGCTGCCGTCGATGCCGCTGACCGGGACCCCCACACCCAGGCTCCACTGGCTGGCCGCCAGGGGGCTGTAGAAGACCTCGACCACGTCGCCGGCGAGGTTCACCGTCTGCTCCCCGGCGAAGCCCGTGCGCATGCTGTTCCCCACCGTGAGCCAGGGGCTGTTGGCGGAGACGAGGTTGATGGTCGCCGCCTGCCGCTGCTTGCGCGTGGCCACGCCGAGGTCAGCCGCCGCCGACGGCGAGTAGCTGAGCACGGTGCCGTCGCTGCTGACGAGGAAGCTGTAGCCGCCCTCGGAGTGCCCGGGCGAGCCGCTGAGGAAGGTGGAGACCAGCGTCTTGACGGTGATGTTGGCCCCCACCCAGAAGGGGATGCCGCTGCTGGAGTCGGTCTCGGTGGCGACCGTCACCGTCTCCCCGCCGGCGGCGGGGTTGTCGTAGACGGGGGTCCAGACGACGCTCTGGGAGAGCTGCGGCAGCAGCGAGCGCCAGCGCCGGCTGTCGAGGTCGGAGGTCAGGCGCTGGACGCCCGCCTGGTAGTCGGGGAGCGGCGGCGAGAGGTCGCTGACGGTGACCCCGGGGCTGCGCGTGATGGCCCAGGTCGGGGCCACCGCGGTTAACCCCTGCTGGGGCAGCTGCACCCAGACGTCGGCCACCTCGGGGTGCAGGTTGTAGACCAGGGCCAGCTGGCTCCCCAGCGAGCGCAGCGCCAGGACCTGGGGCGAGGGCTCGGCGGCGCTGCCCCCGGGCCCGTAGAGGGAGATCCCGGCCGCCTCGCTGCTGGGGGGCGGCTGGGCCGGCGGCTGGGCCAGGGCAGCGCCCGTGGCCTGGCTCAACAGGGCCACCTCGTTCTGCACCGACTGGAGCTCGTTGTTGATCAGCAGCGCCTTGCTGTGGACCAGGTCGTTGAGGTGCGCGTCCTGGCTCGACTCCAGCTGCGAGTTGGCCGTCTTGAGCGCGCCGCTGTTGAGCCAGGAGAGGGCTCCCAGCCCGGTCAGGCTCACGATCGCCAGCGGGATGACCGAAACCGCCAGCATCGCGACCAGGATGCGGTGCCGGATGCTGACCCGGTACCAGCGCCCGGCCGCGTCCAGGGTGTGTCCGCGGTGGAACCGCCCGCGGCGGCCCGCCCTAACGGCTGGTCGTGACATGGCCTACTCGGCAGTTGGAGGCGACGAAGGGCTGCTCATGGTACACAGTCTTCGACGCGCCAAAGGGCGGCTCCAGTTCCGCATGGGACCAACCACGATTAAACAACAGAGCTCGGGCTTCTCCCCCCCCGGTACCTCGGCGGGCGCGGGCGCGGTGCTGCTGGCGCCCAACGCCTTCAAGGGCACGCTCAGCGCCGAGGAGGCCTGCCAGGCCATGGCCGAGGGCGTCCGAGAGGTGTGGCCGGAGCGCGAGCTGCGCCCCGTGCCGATGGCGGACGGGGGCGACGGCTTCCTCAGCGCCGTGGTCCGGGCCGCCCGCGCCGAGGTCTGGCGGGAGCCGGTCTCGGGGCCGCTCCTGGAACCGGTCTCGGCCCCCGCCGGCTGGCTCCCGGAACCGGCCCCCGGGACCGCGGTGGTGGAGCTGGCCGAGGCCTGCGGGCTCCGCCTCGTGGCCGCGCCGGGCCCCGGGACCGCGGCCCGGGCCAGCACCCGGGGGCTGGGGGAGGTGATGCAGGCCGCCCTCCGGCGCCGGCCCGGGCGGCTCCTGGTGGGCATCGGCGGCAGCGCCTCCACCGATGGCGGAGCGGGCATGGCCCAGGCCCTCGGCTACCGCTTCCTGGACGGGACCGGCCAGCCGCTGGGCCCGGGCGGCCTGGAGCTGCTGCGCCTGGAGCGGATCCTGCCTCCCGAGCAGCCGTCCTGGCGGGGGGTGGAGGTGGTCGCCGCCTGCGACGTCGACAACCCACTCCTCGGGGAGCGGGGCGCGGCCGCCTTCTTCGGGCCCCAGAAGGGCGCCGACCCGGAACTGGTGCGAGGGCTGGAGCGCGGTCTGGCGCGCCTCGCCGCTCGGGTCGGGGAGGACCTCGGCTGGGCGCCGCCCGGGGATCGGCCCGGGATGGGCGCGGCCGGCGGCACCGGCTTCGGGCTGGCCGCCTTCCTC
>JASHRA010000018.1 GCA_030038765.1 Candidatus Dormiibacterota bacterium
TACCTGCAGCTGCTCGACCTCCAGGACCTGGACCAGCTGCGGCTGGTGGCCGAGGAGGTCATGCCGGCCCTCGCCTGAGCCCTCCCCGGCGCGGGGAGAATGGCGCCATGGCGGAGCCGGAGCGGCTGTTCTCGGTGGAGCAGGCGAACCACCTGCTGCCCGCCCTCACCGAGGTCCTGGAGCGGATCCGGGCCCAGCTGGGCCTGGCCACCGACCCCGCCGTGAGCGGCCGGCTGCGCTCCCGCGCGGGCCACAACGGGGGCGGTCCCGAGGCCTCCCAGATGCTGGGCGCGGGCCGCCGCCTGGAGCGCCAGCTAGCCTTCCTGGACCGGCACGGGGTGCTGCTGCGGGACCCCCAGGAGGGGCTGGTGGACTTCCCCTCCCGGCTCCGCGGGGAGCCCGTCTTCCTCTGCTGGCGGCTGGGCGAGCCGGAGGTGGGCTTCTGGCACCCGCGCGACCGCGGCTTCTCCGACCGGCGCCCGCTCTGAGGCCGCCCGGGGCGGCGGAGATGGAGTAGTACGATGCGGCCGTGCCGGAGGCCCCCTCCACCCGCGAGATCGACCTCCGCCCCTACATCCGGGACATACCCGACTACCCCCGGCCGGGGATCCTGTTCCGCGACATCACCCCGCTCCTGGCCGACGGCCCCGCCTTCGCTCAGGCCTGCAGCCGCCTGACCGGGCTCTTCCGGGAGGAGCGGGTGGGTGCGGTCGCCAGCATCGAGTCGCGCGGCTTCACCTTCGGCGCCGTCATCGCCTCCCAGCTCGGCGTCGGGGTGGTGCCGGTGCGCAAGGCGGGGCGGCTCCCCTCCGAGGTCTTCAGCGCCAGCTACAGCCTGGAGTACGGGGAGGCGGTGCTGGAGATGCACCGCGACGCCTTCGCGCCGGGCACCAGGGTGCTGGTCGTGGACGACCTCCTGGCCACCGGGGGCACCGCCCTCGCCACCCAGGAGCTGATCGAGCGCCTGGGCGGCGAGACGGTCGGCTTCGGCTTCGTCATCGAGCTGCTGGCACTGGCCGGGCGGGAGCGGCTCCGGGAGCACCGGGTGGAGGCCCTGCTGGCCCTGTGAGCCAGCCGCAGACGGGCGCCCTGCGCTCCCCTGGCCGGGCCCGGGACTACGACGTCAGCGACCTCGGCCTGGCCCCCCAGGGGGACCAGCGGATCGCCTGGGCGGGGCGTGACATGCCCGTCCTCTCCGAGATCCGGCAGCGCTTCGAGCGCGAGCTCCCGCTGGCGGGGCGGCGGGTGGGGGCCTGCCTCCACGTGACCGCCGAGACCGCCAACCTGGTCCTCACCCTGGCCGCGGGGGGAGCCGAGGTCTGCCTCTGCGCCAGCAACCCGCTCTCCACCCAGGACCCGGTGGCGGCCAGCCTGGTGGAGCGGGGCATCCCCGTCTTCGCCCGCCGCGGGGAGGACCACGACGTCTACTACGGCCACATCGAGTCGGTGCTGGCCACCCGGCCCGAGATCACGATGGACGACGGGGCCGACCTCGTCAGCCTCCTCCACCAGCGCCCGCCCGAGGCCGCCGCCGAGGTCCTGGGCAGCCTGGAGGAGACCACCACGGGGGTGATCCGCCTCCGCGCCATGGCCCGGGCCGGGGTGCTCCGCTTCCCCGTGATCGCGGTCAACGACGCCCAGACCAAGCACCTCTTCGACAACCGCTACGGGACCGGGCAGTCCACCATCGACGGCCTCATCCGGGCCACCAACCTGCTCCTGGCGGGCCGCACCCTGGTCGTCTGCGGCTTCGGCTTCTGCGGCCGCGGCCTGGCCCTCCGGGCCCGGGGCATGGGCGCCCAGGTGGTGGTCACCGAGGTCGACCCGGTCCGGGCCCTGGAGGCGGTCATGGAGGGCTACCGGGTGATGACCCTGGAGCAGGCCGCCCCCCTGGCCGACGTCGTCATCACCGTCACCGGGGACTGCAACGTGGTCGACCGGCGCCACCTGGAGCGGCTCAAGGACGGCTGCGTCGTGGCCAACAGCGGCCACTTCAACTCCGAGATCAACCTGGCGGCCCTGGACAGCCTCACCTCGAGGGTGGGGGAGGCCCGGCCCGGGGTGGCCGCCCACACCCTCCTGGACGGGCGCACCATCTACCTCCTGGCCGAGGGACGGCTGCTCAACCTGGCCGCCGCCGAGGGTCACCCGGCCTCGGTCATGGACATGTCCTTCTCCAACCAGGCCCTGGCCACGGCCCACCTGGCGCGCTCGGGGAGGGAGCTGGCGCCCGGCGTCTACGACGTGCCCGCCGAGATCGACGAGGAGGTGGCCCGGTTGAAGCTGGCCTCGCTCGGCGTGGACATCGACCAGCTCACCGAGGAGCAGCGCCGCTATCTCGACTCCTGGGAGCAGGGCACCGACTGAGCCGGCCCCGGCGCCGGCTCCGGCCCGGCCCGCCCCCTGGCTACCATTGGTGCCAGCCCCTGGACAGGAGAAGGCCCGCGGCCGCAAGTGGGTGGCTTCCGGTGGGGGAAGGAGGACGCCCATGACCAATCGGCAGAGCCGGCGGCTGTTCACCTCGGAGTCGGTCACCGAGGGGCACCCGGACAAGATGGCGGACCAGATCTCTGACGCCATCCTCGACGCCATCCTGGCCAAGGATCCGCTGGCCCGGGTGGCCTGCGAGACGGCCGTCACCACCGGCACCGCCGTGGTGCTGGGAGAGATCTCCACCGACTGCTACGTGGACATGGCCAAGGTGGTGCGCGAGACCATCCGGGACATCGGCTACGTCCGGGCCAAGTACGGCTTCGACTACGAGACCTGCGGCGTCCTCATCTGCATCGAGGGCCAGTCCCCCGACATCGCGCGGGGCGTGGACGTGGGCGGGGCCGGCGACCAGGGCATGATGTTCGGCTTCGCCTGCGACGAGACCCCGGAGCTGATGCCAGCGCCGATCCAATACGCCCACCGGGTGGCGCGGCGGCTCAGCGAGGCGCGCAAGGACGGCTCCCTGCGCTGGGCCCGGCCCGACGGCAAGTCCCAGATCACGGTGGAGTACGACGAGGAGGGCCGCCCCAGCCACATCGACACCGTGGTGGTGGCCGCCCAGCACTCCGACGACGTCGGCCACGACGAGATCGAGGCCGACGTCCGCCGCCACGTGATCGGCCCCTCGCTCCCGCCCGAGCTCTTCGACGAGCGCACCCGGGTCCTGGTCAACCCCACAGGCCGCTTCGTCATCGGCGGCCCCCAGGGCGATGCCGGCCTCACCGGCCGCAAGATCATCGTCGACAGCTACGGCGGCCTGGGCCGGCACGGCGGCGGCGCCTTCTCCGGCAAGGACCCGACCAAGGTCGACCGCTCGGCCGCCTACGGCGCCCGTTACGTGGCCAAGAACCTGGTCGCGGCCGGCCTGGCCCGCCGCATCGAGGTCCAGCTCGCCTACGCCATCGGCGTGGCCAAGCCGGTCTCGGTCGGCCTCGACGCCTTCGGCACCGAGGTGGTGCCCCTGGGCGACATCGAGGCCCTGGTCGACGAGTACTTCGACCTCTCGCCCTCGGGGATCATCAAGGAGCTGAGCCTGCGCAGCCCCATCTACCGCCAGGTCGCCTGCTACGGCCACTTCGGCCGCGCCGACCTCGACCTGCCCTGGGAGCGCACGCCCTACCGCGAGGTCCTGGCCCGGGACGCCGGCCTCGACCTCGAGGGGGCGGCGGTGGCGGCGGCCAGCTGAGGGCGGGCTCCGACCCGGGCGGCGCCCTGACCGCCCCCCCGGGGCTGGTCTCGGTGGTGGTGGCGGGAGGTTCCGGCACCCGCCTCTGGCCCCGTTCCCGAAGGCAGCTGCCCAAGCACCTGCTGCCGCTGGCGCCGGACCGGCGCTCGCTGCTCCGTCACGCCTTCGAGCGGGGCGCCCGGCTGGGGGGCCCGGTGCTGGTGGTGACGGCGCGCTCCCAGGCCGCCCTGGTCCGGGGGGAGCTGCCCGAGCTGGAGCCGGGGAACCTGCTCCTGGAGCCGGAGCCGAGGGGGACCGGTCCGGCCCTGGCCTGGGCCGCCCTGCGGGCGCTGGAGCTGCGGCCGGGGGCGGTCATGGTCTCCCTCCACGCCGACCACTACATGCCCCAGGAGGAGGCCACCAGCCGGGCCCTGCTCTCGGCGGCGCGCTGGGCCTCGCTGGCGCCCGTGCTGATCTCGATCGGGGTGCGGCCCACCTGGCCGGCGCCGGGCCTCGGCTATGTCGAGGCCGGGGAGGCGCTGGCCGCGCCCCCGGGCCTGGGCCCGGCCCTGCCCCTGCACCGGGGCCTGCGCTTCGTGGAGAAGCCGGGCGTGGAGCGGGCCCGGGAGATGCTGGACCGGGGCGGCTACCTCTGGAACACCGGCCTCTTCTCCTGGTCCGCCGAACTCTTCCTGGAGGAGCTGGGGGCGCACGCCCCGGCGGTGAGGCGTGGGGTGGAGCGGGCCCGGGCCGCCCTCAGCTCCGGCGCGGAGGCCTTCGGGGCGGCCTGGTCCGCGGTCCCCTCCGGGGTCGTGGACCGCCTGGTGATGGAGCGCACGGCGCGGCTGGCGGCCCTGCCCGTGGCCCTGGCCTGGAGCGACCTCGGCTCCTTCGCCGACCTCCGCCTGGCCGACCTGGAGGCGGGCCTGGCCGACCGCGAGGGCAACGTCAGCCACGGCGACGTCCTCCTGCTGGGCAGCCGGGAGAGCTACGTGGACTCGGCCGGGGGCCGGCTGGTGGTCCTGGTCGGAGGCCAGCAGCTGGCCGTGGTGGACAGCGGCGACGCGCTCCTGGTCTGCCCCCTGGAGCGCGTCCAGGACGTTGCCCAGGTGGTGGCCGAGCTGCGCCAGCGGGGCCGCGCCGAGCTCCTCTAGGGCTGGGGCTGGGGCTCGCCGCGCCGCTCCTACAATGGCGCTGCCCGGGCCCGGGCGGAGGCAGGAGGAGCACTTGAGCACACCCGCGATCAGCTTCGGCACCGACGGCTGGCGGGCCGTGGTGGCGGACGACTTCACCTACGCCAACGTCCGCTACGTGACCCAGGCGGTGGCCCAGTACCTGGCCTCGCAGCCCCCCGAGGGCCGGGTGGTGGTGGGCCACGACACCCGCTTCTGCGCCGAGCTCTTCGCCCGCGAGGTGGCCCTGGTGTTGGCCGCCAACGGGCGCCCGGTGGTGCTCAGCGACCGGCCCAGCCCGACCCAGGTCTCGGCCTGGCTGGTGGTGCAGCGCAAGGCCCTGGGCGGCGTCGTGGTGACGGCCAGCCACAACCCGCCCGAGTTCAACGGGCTCAAGT
>JASHRA010000180.1 GCA_030038765.1 Candidatus Dormiibacterota bacterium
CAGCTTGCCGTCCAGGATCTCCCGGAAGCCGCGCACCGTCTCCTTGACCGGCACGTACTTGCCGGGCAGGCCGGTGAACTGCTCGGCCACGAACATGGGCTGGGCCAGGAACTGCTGCACCCGCCGGGCCCGGTTGACGGTCACCCGGTCCTCGTCGGAGAGCTCCTCCATGCCCAGGATGGCGATGATGTCCTGGAGGTCCTTGTAGCGCTGCAGCACCCGCTGCACCCCGAGGGCCACCTGGTGGTGCTCCACCCCCACCGTCTTGGGGTCGAGGACGCGGCTGAAGGAGTCGAGCGGGTCGACCGCCGGGAAGAGCCCCAGCTCGGCGATCTGCCGGCTCAAGGAGACGGTCGCGCCGAGGTGGGCGAAGGTGGTCTGGATGGCCGGGTCGGTGAAGTCGTCGGCGGGCACGAACACGGCCTGGACCGACGTGATCGAACCCCTGTGGGTGGACGTGATCCGCTCCTGGAGGTCGCCCATCTCGGTGGCCAGGGTGGGTTGGTAGCCGACCGCCGAGGGCATCCGGCCGAGGAGGGCCGAGACCTCGCTGCCGGCCAGCATGTAGCGGAAGACGTTGTCGATGAAGAGGAGCACGTCGGCCCCCTCCTCGTCGCGGAACTCCTCGGCCATGGTGAGGCCGGTGAGGGCGATCCGGGCCCGGGCCCCGGGGGGCTCGTTCATCTGCCCGAACACCAGCGCCGTCTGCCCGATGACGCCCGACTCGTGCATCTCGCGGAAGAGCTGGTTGCCCTCCCGGGTGCGCTCCCCGACGCCGGCGAAGACGGAGTAGCCGCTGTGCTCCTTGGCGATGTTGCGGATCAGCTCCATCACGATCACCGTCTTGCCCACGCCGGCGCCGCCGAAGAGCCCGATCTTGGAGCCCTTGGCGAAGGTGCAGATCAGGTCGATGACCTTGAGCCCCGTCTCCAGGATCTCCGTCGACGTCTCCTGGTCCTCCACCGAGGGCGGCTCGCGGTGGATGGGCAGGCGCTTCTCCCACTTCTCCTGGGGGCCGCCGTCGATGGGGTCGCCGATGACGTTGAACATCCGCCCCAGCACCTGCTTGCCCACCGGCACCTCGATCGGGCCGCCGCTGGAGAGGACCCGGTCGCCCCGCCGCATGCCGTCGGTGGAGGACATGGCGATGCAGCGGGCGACGTCGTTGCCGAGGTGCTGCTGCACCTCCAGCTCGAGCGGCTCCTGGCTCTTGCGCTCCACCACCAGGGCGTCGTTGATGTGGGGCAGCTGGCCGGGCTGGAAGGCGACGTCGACGACGGCGCCGATGATCTGCAGCACCGTGCCCTCGACCTTGCCCCCGCTCCCCTCACGCCGCCCCCGCTCCGATCCGGCCTTCGGCATCTCCACCTCCTCAGCGGCGGGCCGCCGCCAGCGCCTCGGCGCCGCCGACGATCTCGCTCAGCTCGCGGGTTATGTTCGCTTGGCGCACCTTGTTGGCGGTGAGGGAGAGTTCCCGGATCACGTCGCCGGCGCTGGAGGACGCGTTGCGCATGGCCACCATGCGCGCGCTGTGCTCGCTGGCCTGGCTCTCCAGCACCGCCTGGTAGACCTGGCTCTCCAGGTAGTCGGGGAGGAAGCGGTCGATCGCCTCCCTGGCGTCGGGCTCGTAGTAGTAGTCGCCGGCCGTCCTCGGGCCCTCGTCGGCCTCGGCGGGCGGCACCGGCAGCAGCCGGCGCACCGTCGGCACCTGGCTCAGCAGGTTGCGGAAGGTGGAGTAGGCGAGCAGCACCTGGGCCACCTCGCCCTCCAGGTAGGCGTGCACGGCGGCCTCCACGCTGGGCCCCAGCAGCTCCGGCCCGGGCCGGTCGGGGATCCCGATCCGGTGGTGGAGGACGCGCAGCTGGCTGCGGTGGGCGAAGTCGAGCCCCTTGCGGCCGATGACCACCACCCGGTAGCGGGGGCCGAACTCGCGCCTCATGCGGGCGTGGGCGGCGCGCAGCACGTTGACGTTGAAGGCCCCGGCCAGGCCCCGGTCGCTGGTGATGAGGATGAGCAGGCCCGGCCCCTCCTGGGCCGGCGCGATGAAGGGCGGCCGGTACTCCTTGGCCACCTTGGCCAGGTCCCGGGCCACGTCGTCCATGGCCCGGGCGTAGGGACGGGCCCCGGTCACCTGGGCCTGGGCCCGGCGCATCTTGGCCGCCGACACGGCCTGCATGGCGCGCGTCATCTGCTCGATGTTGCGCACCGCCCGGATGTGGCGGCGGATGTCCCGCAGGGTGGCCAAGGGGCCCTACTCCTCCTCGGCTCCCGGCTCCTCGCCGGTGTCGAAGCCCTGGTTGAACTCCTCCAGCGCGCGCGCCAGGCGCTTCTGCATGTCCTCGTCCAGGACCTTCTTGGACTCGATCTCCTGGGCCAGGTCGGAGAGCGTCTGGCCGGCGTAGCGGCGGAACTGCTGCTCCCACTCCGAGACCCGCGCCACCGGGATCCCGTCCAGGTGGCCGCGGGTGCCGGCGAAGATGGTCATCACCTGGTCCGCCAGGGGCACCGGCTCGTACTGGCCCTGCTTCAGCAGCTCGGTCAGGCGGCGGCCCCGGTCGAGCTGGTCCCGGGTCGCCTTGTCCAGGTCGCTGGAGAACTGGGCGAAGGCGGCCAGGGCGCGGTACTGGGCGAGGTCGAGGCGCAGCCCGCCGGCCACCGAGCGCAGGGCCTTGGTCATGGCGTCGCCGCCCACCCGGCTGACCGAGAGCCCGACCGAGACGGCGGGGCGGTTGCCGGCGTAGAAGAGGTCGCCCTCCAGGTAGATCTGGCCGTCGGTGATGGAGATGACGTTGGTGGGGATGTAGGCGGCGACGTCGTTGGCCTGGGTCTCGATGATGGGCAGCGCCGTCAGCGAGCCCCCGCCACGCTCCTCGCTCATCCGGGCGGCCCGCTCCAGGAGCCGGGAGTGGAGGTAGAAGACGTCGCCCGGGTAGGCCTCCCGGCCGGGCGGCCGGCGCAGCGCCAGGGAGATCTCGCGGTAGGCCCAGGCGTGCTTGCTGAGGTCGTCGTAGACGATGAGGCAGTCCTCGCCCTGGGCCATGAACCACTCCCCCATGGCGCAGCCGGCGTAGGGGGCGAGGTACTGCAGCGCCGCCGACTCGGCCGAGGTGGCGGCCACGATGATGGTGTGCTCCAGGGCGCCGTACTCGTCCAGCACGGCCGCGATCCGGGCCACCGAGGCCGCGTTCTGGCCGATGGCCACGTAGATGCAGGTGAGCTTCTTGCCCTTCTGGTTGATGATGGTGTCGATGGCGATCGCGGTCTTGCCGATCTGGCGGTCGCCGATGATCAGCTCGCGCTGACCCCGCCCGATCGGGATCAGGGCGTCGATGGCCTTGATCCCGGTCTGCACCGGGGTGTCCACCGGCTGGCGGTCGATGACCCCGGGGGCCAGGTTCTCGACCGGGCGCCGCTCCTTGGTCGTGATCTCGCCCTTGCCGTCGATGGGCTGGCCCAGCGCGTTCACCACCCGGCCCACCAGCTCCCGGCCCACCGGGACCTCCACCACCCGGCCCGTGCTGCGCACCTCGTCGCCCTCGCGCAGCTCCTCGAAGCGGCCCAGGATGATGGCCCGGACCTGGTCCTCCTCCAGGTTCAGGGCCATGCCGTAGATCTCGTCCGGGAAGGCCAGCAGCTCGCCGGCCATGCAGCCCTCGAGGCCGTAGATCTGGGCGATGTCGTCGCCCAGGGTGGTGATGACGCCGGACTCCGCCGAGACCACCGGGGCGTCGAACTCGGCGATCTTGCGCTTGATGATCTGGCCGATCTCGGCCGCGCTGATGCTCATGCTTCCCTCACCTGCTGGCTGATTCGCTGAGGAGGTCCTGGCGCAGCTGCTCCAGCTTGGTCCGCAGGCTGGCGTCGAAGACGCGGTCCCCGACCCTCACCACGGCGCCGCCGAGCAGCTCGGGGTCGACCCGGGAGCGGAAGCGGACCTCGAGCCGGAGCCGCTCCGAGAGGCTGCGGGCGAGCCGCGCCTCGACCTCGGGGCTGAGCCGGACCGCGGTCGTGAGCTCGGCCCTCACCCGTCCCTGCTGGCGGTCCACCAGCTCCTGGTAGCCCTCCCGGATGGCGCCCAGGAGCTGGGTCCGGCCCCCGCTGACCAGGACCAGGAGCAGGTTGCCCGCCTCCCGGTCGAGCCGGTCGTCCTGGGCCAGCAGGGCGCGGCACAGCTCCAGCTTCTGCCCCAGCGACAGCACCGGGCTGCTCACCGCCTCGGCCAGCTCCGGGTCCGAGAGCAGCTCCTCGATCCGCTCCAGGCGCCGCTCCCAGCGGCCCAGGTCGCCCTCCTCCCGGGCCAGCTCGAAGACCGCCTCGGCGTAGTGCCGGGCGCTGCTGGGAACCCGGGGCGCCTCCAGGGCCGCCTCAGGCACTGAGGTCGACCTCCTCCAGGGCCTGGTCGATGAGGCGGCGCTGGCGCTGCTCGTCAAGCTCCTCCTTGAGGATCTTGGTGGTGGCGGCGAGGACCAGGTCGGCCACCTGCCGGCGCAGCTCGGCGACCGCCCGCTCCCGCTCCTGGGCCATCTCGGCGCGGGCCCGCTCCAGCATCGCCTCCTGCTCCTCGCGCCCCTTCTGGCGCAGCTCCTCGCGCAGCTCCTCGCCCAGCTGCTGGGCCCGGTCCAGGATCTCCTGCGCCTGGTGCCGGGCCTCGGCCAGCTCGGTGCGCTCCTGCTGGCGCGCCTCGGAGCTCTCCCGGCGCGCCTTGGCCGCCTCGTCCAGGGCCTGGGCGATCGCCGCCTGGCGCCGGCGCAGGGCCCCGTCGAGCTGGGGGAAGGCGTAGCGGGCGAGCAGGAAGAGGAGACCCAGGAAGACCAGGATCTCGACCGGGAAGGTGAGGTTGAGCGAGAGCGGGCTGGAGGCGGCCAGGAGCACCGGGATGCCTACTTGTTGCCGATGGCCACGAAGACGAACATCAGGGCCAGGTTGATGAAGTAGACGGCCTCGGCCAGGCCGACGGTGAGGAAGGTCCAGACCAGGAGCCGGCCCTGGGCCTCGGGCTGGCGGGCCACCCCGGCGATCAGCTGGGCACCGGCCAGCCCGTCCCCGATGGCGGCACCGACGGCTCCGACGCCGGTGCCGATCATGGCCCCCGCATATAGGGTCGCGTGAGCGCTGTCAGCAGCCAAGTTGAAGTCCTCCCGGGAAGGTCGAGCTCGGATGGGTGAGGGTCAAGCGGGGACGGCCTCCGCCGCCTCCTCGTGGGATTCCTGGGTCGTGGCCATGCTGAGGTAGATGAGCGTCAGCAGGGCGAAGATGAAGGCCTGGATGACGTCGACGAAGGCGCCCTCGAAGGTCTTCCAGACGGCGTTGCCGATCCAGCCGACCCAGAGCGGCAGCTGGGCGATGATCTCCAGCATCAGGGCGGCGGCGAAGATGTTGCCGAAGAGCCGGAGGGTGAGGGAGATCGGGTAGGAGATCTGGGAGATGACGTTGATCGGGACCAGCAGGGCGTAGAGCACCTTGGGCAGGCCGGGCGGGTGCAGGTAGTTGATCCTGAGGTACCCGCCCAGGCCGCGCTGGCGGATCGAGGTGAAGTGGACCATGAAGATCACGATCACCGCCAGCGCCGCCGTCTGGTTGACGTCCGAGGTGGCCGAGCTGAGCCGGTCCCCGGTCGGGATCAGCTCCAACTCGTTGCAGATGAGGATGTAGAAGAAGAGCAGGAAGCAGAGCGGCACCGCCCAGCGCGCGAAGGGCCCGACCATGCGCTGGACGAAGTCGTCGAGGATGCCCCAGACCCACTCCACCATGGCCTGGAAGCGCCCCGGCACCCCCTCCGTCAGCCGGAGCCGGAGGTAGACGGCGCCGGCCAGGATGAGGGCGCAGGCGACGAGGCTGCTGATCAGGGTGTCGAGGTCCAGGGTCGAGCCCAGCAGGTGGACGGTCCAGTGCTGACCGACCTCTATGGCCGCGCTCTGGGTCATCGCGTGGCCGCCCTCCAGCCCACGCTCACCACCGCCCCCACCTGGGCCAGGTGGGTGACCAGCAGCCCGACCAGGCCCCAGACCCCGACCGGGCCGAGGAACCAGACCAGGAGCACCAGGGCCAGGGTGATGGCGGCCAGGCGGGGCAGGCTGGAGCCGAGGAAGGCGATCGGCGCCCGGTTCAGGGCGAAGGCGGCGAGGCGCATGTTGCCCACCCCCAGCAGCCCTCCGGCCAGGGCCAGGCCGGCGCCCAGCCAGCCCGCCACCAGGAACGCCACCAGGGCCACCACCACGGTGCCGACCGCGGCCACGATCCAGGCCGAGCGGACGGCGGCGGCCAGGTCCTCACTGCGCTGCAGCATCACCCGCCCTGCTCCCGAAACGCGGACAGCCCCCGGTAGACGGCCAAGGATCCTCCCACCATTCCCAGCAACAGCCCGACCAGGGTGAACACGGGGAGGGTGCCGAAGTGCCGGTCCAGGACCAGCCCGGCCACGACCCCGATGACGACCGTGATCGAGAAAACTCCCACCAAAGCGAAGGCGGCCCCGGGACCCGCCAGCCGCCCGGGCCGCTGCGGAGCTCCCTCCGAGGACAATTCGGCGCGATCTTATCACGGCCAACCTGCCCCGCCGACCGCTCCGGGAACGGCCCGGGGAGCCCCCCGGCCCGGCTCATAAACTGCCGCCGTGGAGATCGGCGTCGACGCCAGCCGGGCCTTCTGGGAGGAACCCACCGGCATCGGCACCTACGCCACCCAGGTCATCTCCAGGCTCCTCCTCGCCCCCCCCGCGCCGATGCGCCTCTACCTCAACCGAGCCCAGCCCCCGGAGGCGCCCCG
>JASHRA010000181.1 GCA_030038765.1 Candidatus Dormiibacterota bacterium
GGCCGGAGGCCGCGGCGAGCCTGCGCCGGGCGCTCGAGGCGCTGCTCGACACGCCGGCAGGGCGCCGCTGAGGCGGGCCGCCCCGGGAGGGTCAGGCCTCGGCCGTCTCCGGCGCGCCCACCAGGCCCGCCGCGTAGCGGAAGTCGGCGAAGTAAGCGTGGGCGACGCGGTCGATGAGGTCGGGCTGCAGCTCGGGCTCGCGGCCGAGGTAGAGGGCGGTGCTGATCAGCTGGTCGACCAGGTCGCGCGGCTGGCAGCCGCGCAGCGACCGCCCCACCGGCTCGTAGTGCTTGCTGATGAGGTAGTCGACGGCCTGGTCGTCGTAGTGGACGCCCCGGCTGGTGCAGATGCGCTGGAAGATGAGCCGGAAGGCCTCGGGCGTGGGGTCGGGGATGAGCGTCTTGTAGCGCACGCGGCGGAGGAAGGCCTCGTCCACCAGCTCCGAGGGGTCGAGGTTGGTGGAGAGCAGCAGGATGGTGGCGTAGGGGACGCTCACCGTGGTCCCGGCCCGGGCGATGTTGAGGTGGTCCATGCCCGTCTCCAGGGGCACGATCAGGCGGTTCAGGATCTCGCGGGGCGTGATCACCTGGCGGCCGAAGTCGTCGACGTGGAAGATGCCGCCGTTGGCCTTGATCTGCAGCGGAGCCTCGTAGAAGCCGAGGGCGCGGTCGAAGGCGGGCTCCAGCTGCTGCGCCCGCAGCTCGCCGCCGGTGCGCACCACGGGCCGGTGGACCATGGTCCAGCGCAGGTCGTGGATCACCTTCGCCGACTCGACGCGGCGGTGGTGCACGGGGTCGAAGACGCGCACCACCTCGCCGTGCACGTAGAGCGCGTAGGGCACGAAGATGGGGTTGCCCAGCACCGCGGCGCAGGCCTCGGCGATGGTGCTCTTGCCGTTCCCCGGCGGTCCGTAGAGGAAGATCGCCTGGCGCGCCGTGAGCGCCGTCCCGACGACGTCGATCACCTCGTTGGGCAGCACCAGCGCGCCCAGGGCCTTGCGCAGGTCATCGGCCTGGACCACCACCGCGTTGGCCACCAGCGCCCGGGCACTGGCGACGTAGTCCTGGATCGGGACCGGGGCCGGGCCCGCGTACTGGCTCAGCTCCAGCGTCTCCCGGGCCCGCTCCCGACCGGCCCCGGTGACGATGTACTCCAGCCCCTCGGAGAAGTCGTCCGCGTCCTGGAGCTGGCTCCGCGCCCCGGTGGTGGCGATGAAGTTCTCCTTGGTGAGGAAGTTCACCGCCTCGGCCGTGACCGGCCAGGGCAGGCAGGCGAGCTGGGCCAGCTGCCGTCCCACCATGTTGCCGTTGAAGTAGAGGATCTTGAGCAGCAGGTCGGTGAGGAAGGAGAAGGGGAGCCCGACGGCGCGCATGCTGGTCGGCACCGGGGGGCAGAAGAGGGCCTGCTGGCTGGCGGCGACGTGGATGGGATGGTCTCTGCCCGCGCGCCGCGCGGCGGCCGGCACGGGCGGCGAGGCCTGATCTATGGATTCGGTGGTCATGACGGAGCCTCTGCCTGAAATCTAACCACGCGATCGCCGGCTTCGAGCCCCCTCGGAGCAGGATCCGTGGCCGACGGTCCAGTGCCCGCTCGCCGGGGCGGGGCTGGCACCGGGCCTTATCCTAAGCCCTCGGGGAGCCTCTCCCGGGCCGATTTTGCATCTGGCCAAGGCGGTCCAGCGGCGGCGGTAGCTCGACGGCTGGCGCCCACTCGGGCTGCCGGCCCGGCCCGGGCGCCCTGGACGCCGTCCCCGCGCGCTGGCCGGGGGTCGGCCCCGACCGCTGGGGGCGCCACGCCGGACGCGCGCGGATCGACTTGGGAGGCGGAGGTGACTCGCTGCACTTGCGAGTTGAGTTGGCGGAGGGCATGAGATGGAAGTGAGCTACGACTTCGCCGGCCGCACCGTGATCGTCACCGGAGCGGCCCGGGGCGTGGGCCGGCGGATGGTGGCGGCGTTCGCCGGCGCCGGGGCCAGCGTGCTGGCCGCCGACCGTGACCGAGACGGCCTGGCGGAGACCTGCGCCGCGCAGGCCGAGCGGGTGCACGGCGTCACCGCCGACGTCAGCAGCCCCGAGGGAGCGCGGGAGATCGTCTCCAGCGCCGTCTCCCAGTTCGGGCGTCTCGACGTCTGCGTCAACAACGCCGCCGTGGCGCCCCACACCGCCCTGCTCGAGGAGAGGGTCGAGGTCTGGGACACGGTCTTCGCGGTGAACTGCCGCGGCACCTTCCTCGTCACCCAGGCTGCGGCCCGGGTGATGGTCGACCAGGGCTGGGGCGGCCGGATCGTCAACTTCTCCTCCGGCTCCGCGCAGCGCGGCACACCGGGCGGCTCCGCCTACTCCAGCAGCCGGGCCGCCACCGAGGGCTTCACCCGGGTGGCGGCCATCGAGCTGGCTCCCTACGCCATCCTCGTCAACTGCGTGAGCCCGGGGCTCATCGACACCCAGCCCAAGCCGCTGGCCCCGGACATGGCGCTGCGGCTGGGCGAGCGCATCCCCAGGCTCCCGCTGGCGCGTCCCGGCGAGCCCGACGAGGTCGCCAGCCTGGTGCTCTGGCTGAGCTCCGACGCCTCCAGCTACGTCACCGGTGCCGTCTACAACATCGACGGCGGGAGCATGGTGGG
>JASHRA010000182.1 GCA_030038765.1 Candidatus Dormiibacterota bacterium
GCCAGCGCGGCCGCCCAGTGGACGGGACCGAAGAGAGCGAAGGCCACGGCCGAGATCAGCGTGGCCAAGCCCACCAGCATGTTCTTCAGCGCGTTGGCGATCGGGAACCGACTCTCCGCCGCCAGCAGCACGAGGGTTAACACCATAACCCCCGCGCCGGCCCCGAAGTAGCTGTTGTAGAGCGAGAGAAGGAGCAGGCCCGCTGGCAGCAGGAGCTGCCTGCCAGAGCGGGCGTGGCGGGAGCGCCAGGCGCTCAGCTGGGGCTCCAGCAGCAGCGCCAGCGATCCCAGGGCCACCAGGTACGGCACCACCAGGGAGAAGGTGTGGGCTGGCGTGGAGAGCAGCAGCACGGCGCCGACCAGGCCCCCCGCCACCACCGGCCAGGACCAGCGCCAGAGCCGGGCCAGCTGGCCGCGGAGCTCCGGCCGCGAGCCCAGAGCGGATCCCGGCCAGCAGGCGACCAGGGCCACCGAGTTGGTCATGGACGCGGGCAGCGCGCCGATGCCCACCGCCAGCAGCGCCGGGTAGGAGACGAGGGAGGTGATGCCGCCGGCCGAGCCCACCACCCCGGCCAGGGCTCCCGCGAGGAGCAGGAGCAGGAGGTGCGCGGTGGAGAGGCCGATCAACATCGGGGCGGCCCGTTGGTCGCGTCCGCCAGCGGCAGGGCCCGGGCCGGGCTCTGCGCCTGGAGGCGGGCGGTGTTGGTGTGGGCCGGGCCCGAGGCGTCAGACGACGAGGTTCACCTGGCGGTCGGGCACCACCACCACCCTCCGCGGCGAGCCCCCGTCCAGCCACTGCTGGATGCGGGGCAGCTCCAGGGCGCGCCGCCTCAGCTCGGACTCGTCCGCTCCCGCCGGGACCCGCATCTGGTCGCGCTTCCTGCCGTTGACGCACACCACCACCTGGACCTCCTGCTCGGCGAGCAGCTCGGGGTCGAACTGGGGCCAGGGCTGCTGGTGCACCGAGTAGGGGCGTCCCAGGCGCTCCCAGAGCTCCTCCGCGAGGTGCGGGCAGTAGGGGGCGAGGAGCAGCGCCAGGGTCTCCAGGCAGACCCTGGGGACGGGGCCATCGTGCTCGCGCAGGAGGTTGGTGAAGATCATCATGGCGGCGATCGCGGTGTTGAACTTGAGCTCGGGCGTGTCCTGGGTCACCTGCCGGATGCAGCGGTGCCGGGCCCGGGCCAGCGCCACCGGCTCGCGCGGCTCCTCACCCTCCGGGGCCACCCGGCCCAGCAGGCGCACCACGTGGGTGAGGAAGCGGTAGGGGCCGTTGATGCCGGTGTCGATGAAGTTGCCGCTCTCCTGGTAGGGGCCGAGGTAGAGCAGGTAGAGGCGGAAGGCGTCGGCGCCGAAGCGGTCGATGTAGTCGTCGGGCACGACCACGTTGCCCCGCGACTTGGACATCTTGGCCCCGCCCATGACGATCATGCCGTGGGCGCGGAAGCGCCGGAAGGGCTCGTCGAAGTCGATGTAGCCCAGCTCCTGGAGCGCCATGCAGATGAAGCGCGAGTAGAGCAGGTGGAGCACGGCGTGCTCGTTGCCGCCGTGGTAGTAGGTGACGGGCAGCCACTTGCGCGTCAGCTGGGGGTCGAAGGCCAGGTCCTGGCGCCGCGCCGAGGGGTAGCGCAGGTAGTACCAGGAGCTGTCGAGGAAGGTGTCGGAGACGTCGGTGTCCCGTCGCGCCGGCCCCCCGCACTGGGGGCAGCTGGTGTTGAGGAACTCGGGGTCCCGCGCCAGCGGCGACTCCCCGGTTCCCAGGGGGCGGAAGTCCTCGATGTAGGGGAGCAGCACCGGCAGCTGCTCCTCCGGCACCGGCACCACGCCGCAGTCGGGGCAGTGGACGGCCGGGATGGGAGGGCCCCAGTAGCGCTGGCGGGAGATGCCCCAGTCGCGCAGCTTGTAGGTCACGTGGCTCTGGCCCAGGCCCTGCTCCACCAGCGCCGCCGTGATCAGCTCCCGGGCCGGATCCGGGGCGCCCAGGCCGTCGAACTCGCCGCTGTTGACGAGCACGCCCGAGCCCGAGTGGGCCCCCGCTCCCTCGCCGCCCGAGACCACCTCCACGATCGGCAGGCGGTGGTGGACGGCGAAGTCGTGGTCGCGCTGGTCGTGGGCCGGCACCGCCATGATGGCCCCGGTGCCGTAGCCGGAGAGGACGTACTCCGCCGTGTAGAGGGGGATGCGGGCGCCGGTCAGGGGGTGGGTGGCGTCGCGGCCCAGGGCCACGCCGCTGACCGAGCCCTCCTCGTCGCGCTGCCCCGCGATGCGGTGCCGGGCCGCCTCGGCGACGAACTCCGCCACCTCCGAGCGCCGCTCCGGGGAGCTGAGGGAGAGGGTGCGGGGGTGGTCCGGGGCCAGCACCATGAAGGTGGCGCCGAAGACGGTGTCGGGCCGGGTGGAGAAGACCCGGAGCGGCTCCTCGCCGGGGATGGGGAAGTCGATGAGAGCGCCCTGGCTGCGCCCGATCCAGTGCCGCTGCAGCGCCTTGGTGCTCTCCGACCAGTCCATCTGGTCGAGGTCGGAGAGCAGCTTCTCGGTGAAGGCGGTGATGCGCAGGAACCACTGCTCCAGCTCCCGCTCCACCACCTGGGCCCCGCAGCGCTCGCAGGTGCCGTCGGCCAGCACCTGCTCGTCGGCCAGCACGGTGAGGTCCTGGGGACACCACTTGACGTTGCGCCGAGCGCGGTAGGCGAAGCCGCCCTTCCACAGGGTGAGGAAGAGCCACTGGGTCCAGCGGTAGTACTCGGGGTCGGTGGTGGCCAGGGAGTGGCTCCAGTCGTACTGGGCGCCGAGCCGCTCCAGCTGGCGGGTGAAGCGCTTGATGTTGCTCGCGATCAGCTCGGTGGGGTGGCGCCCCACCTTGAGCGCGTAGTTCTCGCTGTGGATGCCGAAGGCGTCGAAGCCGATGGGCTCGAAGACGTCCCGCCCCTCCATGCGGCGGAAGCGGCCGTGGGCGTCGGCGCCGGAGAAGGCGTACATGTTGCCCACGTGCAGGCCCTCGGCGGAGGGGTAGGGGAACATCATGAGGTTGTAGTAGGGGCGGGCCGCCGCCTCCAGGTCGGTGCGGTAGAGGCCGGTCTCCTCCCAGCGGGCCTGCCACTTGGCCTCCACGGCGGCGTGGTCGTAGCGGGAATCCAACTCGTGGGGCATGATGCCAGCTGCCCTAGGGGCGCTTCCCGAGTGGTCCCATATACTCCGCCCGGGCCGGGGTCGGCGCCGGGCCGGCGGCCGCCCTCAAGGAGATGAGTTGACCGAGACCAGGGCCGGCAAGGCGGGCGTCGAGGTGCGCAAGGCTCCCCGGATCCGCGCCGGACGCAACCGCAAAGAGCGCCACAACCTGGTCTCCTTCCATGGCCACGGGCTGCTGGCGCTGATCATATTCGCCATCCTCGCGCTCTCGGTGCTGGGGGTGGGTCTGGCCGTGGCCTCGCTCACCATCTTCTCCGTCGGCAACCAGCAGCCGGGGGCGGCGCCGGTCCGGGGGGACAGCCCCAGCGCCACCCCCAGCTCCATCAGCAGCCTCATCGGCCACCCCGTCAACGGCACCCTGATCGGGGTCTGGGTGGACAAGAACCTGGTCGTGATCCAGCCCCAGGGCGGCCAGCCGGTGCAGGCCCTGGTCACGGCCAAGAGCCAGCTGAGCCGGGGCGGGTCCCCGGTGCCGATCTCGGAGCTGATCTCCGGCGACGCGGTGGTGGTCACCTTCGTCGCCGGGCCCCGGGAGACCCTGGAGGTGGCCACCCTCAACGACGTGGAGACGCTGCCCACCAACACGCCCAACACCACCCTGGCGCCCTCCTACCCGCCCACGCCGACGCCCCGGCCCACGGCCGTGCCCACGCCCACGCCGACCCCCGGCCTGCCCCTGCCCAAGCCGAGCCAGCCGAAGGGGCCCTAGCCCTCCGCGGGCGCCCGCAGCGAGGAGAGCTCGATCCCGCGCCGGGCCAGGATCACCCAGGGGGCCCGGCCCGAGACCCGCTCCACCAGCTCCTGGGCGAGGCCGCTGCCGGCCAGCAGCTGGGCCGCCCGCTCGGCGCTGAGCAGGCTCTCGGGCCGGTGGGCGTCCGAGTCCAGCACCAGCGGCGCGCCCAGCTCCAGGGCCACCTTGGCGACGTGGCCGTTGGTGAGCCCGTGCAGGCCGGCGGCGCTGATCTCCAGGTGGATGCCACGCTCGCGCGCCTGCTCCGCCTCCCGCGCCGTGAGCAGGCCCGGGTGGGCCAGGATGTCCACGTCCGGGCAGGCGGTGGCGGCCAGGTTGAGCCCGGGCTGGGGGAAGTCCCCCAGCGTCTCCCCGTGGACCACCACCAGGCGCGCGCCCAGCGAGCGCGCCCGGGCCGCCACCCGGGCCACCCGCTCCGGCGCCACCCGCGTCACCTCCACCGCCGGGATGGCGTCCAGTCCCAGCTCGGCGCCCACCCGGGCGCAGGCGGCGACGATCTCCGGCACCCTCGCCTCCACCGAGCTCTCGTCGACGTGGTCGCTGCAGACGTAGGCGGCGTAGCCGTTCTGCTGGCAGCGCCGGGCCATGTCCAGCGGGCTGGCGTGGCCGTCCGAGATCGAGGTGTGGGTGTGGAAGTCGAAGACCGGCACCCGCTGAGCTTAGCCGCAGGCCGCGCCTGCCCGGCCGCTGGCTCAGGCGGGGACGGCTGCCCCGGCCAGGCGGAGCAGGATCCCGTCCCGGATGCCGCGCTCGGTGACGACCAGGTCGGAGCTGCGGTAGCGGTCCAGCAGCCCCACCAGCACCGGCAGGCCGCCGGCCATGAGCCGGGCCCGGGCCGGGCTGAGGCCGGTGCTGCGGGCCACCTCGGAGCTGGAGCGGGCCGCGGTCAGCTGCAGCGCCTGCTCCAGCTGCTCCCGGCTGAGCTGGAGCCAGGGCTGGGACTCGGCCTCGTCGGCGAGGGTGCGGCCGGAGTCGGCGAAGGGGGCGCGCAGCCCGAGCAGGACGGGCAGGTTGGAGGCGGTGCCGCCGGTGGCGATCAGCTCCCCCTCGCCCTCGCGGTTGGGCGCGCCCTCCAGGATCATGGAGATGCGGGCCTCGGCCTCGGCCCGCTGCCTGGCGGTCATGGGGTCGTCGGCGCCGACCGCGATCAGGATCCGGTCCGAGCCCAGCTTGAGGCTGGCCCCCCGCTCCGGCTCGCTGCCGTGTCCGTGCACCACCTCGGTGCTGCCCCCGCCCACGTCAAGCACCGTGGCCGGGAGCCCGGCCGGGACCCGGAAGCTGGTGCCGCCGAGGTAGCTGAGGCGGGCCTCCGCCTCGCCGGTCAGGATGCGCAGCCGGTGCCCGGTCCGGGTCCGCAGCTGCTCCTGCAGCTGGCCCGCGTCCGAGGCCTGGCGGACCGCTTCGGTGGCCACCAGGCCGAGCGCCTCGGCGCCGTCGTCGACCGCCTCGCGGACCATCCGGCCGACCACCTCGACGCTGCGCTGGACCAGCTCCGGGCCCAGCTGCCCGGTGGCGCCCACGGCCCGGCCCAGGGCCAGCAGCTCGACGGCGTGGCGGCGGCGGTCGGTGCCGGCCTCGTCGACGTCGGCGACCAGCAGGTGGCAGGTGTTGGAGCCCAGGTCGAGGGCCGCCAGGCGCCGGCTCAGGGGCGCTCGTCCTCGTCTTCGGTCGGCTCCAGGCGCACCAGCACGTTGCCGCTGCCGTCGAGGCGGGCGTCGAAGTGCTTGACGAAGATGGCGTCGGAGATGGGGGAGATGCCGG
>JASHRA010000183.1 GCA_030038765.1 Candidatus Dormiibacterota bacterium
GAGGCCAAGGACCTGGTCGACGCCGCTCCCAAGCCGGTCAAGGAGGGGGTCCCGCGGGAGGAGGCAGAGGCCGCCCTGGCCAAGCTCCAGGAGGCCGGCGCCAGCGGCGAGCTGAAGTAGCCTCGGGTGCGCGGGCGCCGGTTGGACTGGGCCGTCGAGTGCCGGCCGCAGTTGCGCGCGTGGGCCGTTAAGTAAGACCCTGTGGCTGTGAGGCGGGCAGGCATCGACGCCGCCGACTTGCTGCGCCTCCGGACCGCGGTCGAGTCCGGTTCTTCCTACGTGGACGGTCTTCTGGCGCCGCAGCTGCCCGAGGAGCTCATGGCGGTGATGCGCACCATCGAGCCGAAGCAGCTGGACTACCTGGTGCGAATCCCCTCCTCCGGGGTAGACATGAGCGACTTCGCCAGGATCCTGGACCTCACCCCGGGCGCGGCAACGGCGGCGGCCGACAGGCTTGTGGCGACCGGTCTGGTGGAGCGCCGCCGCCGGGATACGGGGGACCGCCGGCGCACCGTCTTGGTGCCGCGGCAGTGTGTCGACACCCTGGTCAGCGCCTACCTCGCCTGGCGCTCCCGAGCCGTCCGGGCTGGTCTCAGGGATCTCTCGCCGAACCGCCGGAGCGCCATCCGCCGCCTCAGCGACGCCTGGGAGCAGGCAACCCCCGCCGGTGAGGGTCCGCTCACCAGACCCGCCAGCAGCGGGGAGCCCGGCTGACCCGCCCCCTCTACTTCCAGCCCGTCCCGTCAGATCCGCCACTCCGCGCCCACCGTTCGACGACCAGCGCACCTGGACCTACACTCATGCGCGAGATGGGGACGGAGGCGCAAGGCGCCGGTAGTAACCCCCCTCGGTCTGAGGGTGAGGTCGGTGGGACGGGCCCGCTGGCGGTCCCGCTGGCACTTGTGATCTCAGTCGAGACCACGCCCAGCGGCTCCACTTCCATGGCCATCTCCGGAGAGGTCGACGGGTCCAACCTGGCCCAGCTCGAAGCGACACTTGCCGAGGTGGGCGAGGGCCCGATCAGGCTCGACCTGGGAGCGCTCGACTTCATCGACATCGCCGGCATCACCCTGCTCGTGGACGCGGCCCGGCGCCGGGGCGAGACCCCGGGGATGGAGCTGGTGGAGGCGCCCCGGGTCATGGTCCAGGCCATGGCCCTGCTGGGCTGGGACCGGGACCCCTGCCTGGTGGTGCTGAGCTCGCGCCTCTGAGAGCCCCCGGGCGGTTTGGCGCCCCCGGCCCTGTGGTAACATCTTCATCCCGCCACCTGTGAAGTCCACCGTGCTTCCGCGCCTGCCTGGAGAACGCCTGCCCATGCCTTCAGTTCGTGCTGCCCTGCCCGCCGCGCCCCCCCGCCCCAGCTTCGGGACCATTTCCGAGATCCTGGAGGTGGGGAACCTGATCGATACCCAGCTCAACTCGTTCCGCTGGTTCATCGAGTCCGGGCTGCGCGAGCTCTTCGATGAGGTCAACCCCATCACCGACTACACGGGCAAGAACTACGAGCTGCGCTTCCTCGACTACAGCTTCGGCGAGCCCAAGTTCGACCAGGAGGAGTGCCGCAACCGCGACATGACCTTCGCCGCTCCGCTCCGGATCATGACCCGGCTCCACATCAAGACCGGGGAGAACGCGGGCGAGATCAAGGAGTCGGAGGTCTACCTGGGCGACTTCCCGATGATGACGGAGCAGGGCACCTTCCTCGTCAACGGCACCGAGCGGGTGGTTGTCAGCCAGCTGGTGCGGTCGCCGGGCGTCTACTTCACCGCCGGCCCCGAGCACCCGGTGACCGGGCGGCCCCTCTACGCCGTCAAGTTCATCCCCAACCGGGGGGCCTGGCTCGAGATCGAGACCTCGACCCGGGACGTGCTGACGGCCAAGATCGACCGCAAGCGCAAGTTCCAGGCCACGACCCTGATCCGGGCCCTGGGCTATCCCAGCGACGACGACATCCGGCAGTTCTTCCAGGAGGTCGACACCGACCCCGAGCGCCGCTACATCGACGCCACCCTGGAGAAGGACCCGAGCCACGACGTCAACGAGGCCCTGATCGAGCTCTACCGCAAGATCCGCCCCGGCGACCCGCCCACGGTGGAGAACGCGCGCAACCTGCTCCAGGCCCTCTTCTTCAACCCGCGCCGCTTCGACCTGGGCCGGGTGGGGCGCTTCAAGCTGGACAAGCGGCTGGGAGTGCCCGAGGAGGAGGCGCGCCGCCGGGCCGAGGAGCGCGATCTCCGGGTGCTGGCCCACGAGGACTTCGTCAACATCATGCGCCGGCTGATCCAGCTCAACAACGGGGAGGGTGAGCCGGACGACATTGACCACCTGGGCAACCGCCGGGTGCGGGCCGTGGGCGAGCTGCTGCAGAACCAGTTCCGGACCGGGCTGCTGCGCATGGAGCGGATCATCAAGGAGCGGATGACCATCTGCGACGCGACCACGGTCACCGCCGCCTCCCTGATCAACGCCCGCCCGGTGGTGGCCGCGATCAAGGAGTTCTTCGGCTCCAGCCAGCTCTCCCAGTTCATGGACCAGACCAACCCGCTCTCCGAGCTGACCCACAAGCGCCGCCTCTCCGCGCTCGGGCCGGGCGGCCTCTCCCGCGAGCGCGCCGGGATGGTGGTGCGCGACGTCCACCACAGCCACTACGGGCGCATCTGCCCGATCGAGACCCCGGAGGGACCGAACATCGGGCTCATGGGCTCGCTGGCGACCTTCGCCCGGGTCAACGACTTCGGCTTCATCGAGACCCCCTTCCGCCGTGTCTACCGGGAGCTGGAGCTGCCCGGGGACCGCCCGCGCCTCCCGGGTCGCGTCCTGAGCCAGGAGGCGGGCGGGATCAAGGCCGGGACCCGGCTCGACGAGGCGGCGGTGGCCAAGCTGGAGAAGGCCAAGGTGGAGCGGGTGCGCATCGTCCCCTGGGTCAGCGACGAGGTCCAGTTCCTCTCCGCCGACGAGGAGGACAAGTACACCGTGGCCCAGGCCAACGCGCCCGTCTCCGAGGCGGGCGAGTTCCTCGTCGAGCACACCCCGGCCCGGACCCGTCACACCTTCAAGGACGTGCCCGTCACCGAGGTCGACTGGGTCGACGTCTCTCCCAAGCAGACCGTCTCGGTGGCGACCGCGATGATCCCCTTCCTGGAGCACGACGATGCCAACCGGGCCCTGATGGGCTCCAACATGCAGCGCCAGGCGGTGCCCCTGATCGCCACCGACTCGCCGGTGGTGGGAACCGGCATGGAGCTCTACGCGGCCAAGGACAGCGGCGAGCTGATCGTGGCCAAGACGGCGGGCACGGTGGTGGGGGTGAACGTGCCCCTGCGCGACGTCTCCTCCGACCAGGTCCAGATCGTGCGCAGTGGCCAGGACAGCGAGCTGGGCATCCTCTTCAGGCCCGACGGGAAGGCCCCGGAGACCTGGTACGGGGTCCACAAGTTCGTCCGCAGCAACCAGGGGACCTGCCTCAGCCAGCGCGTCATCGTGGAGCCTGGGCAGCACGTGGAGGCGGGCGCGGTCCTGGCCGACGGGCCCTCCACCGACCACGGCGAGCTGGCCCTGGGCCAGAACGTCCTGGTCGCCTTCATGCCCTGGGAGGGCTACAACTACGAGGACGCCATCCTCATCAGCGAGTCGGTGGTCCGCGACGACAAGTACACCTCGATCCACATCGAGGAGTTCGAGGTCGAGGTGCGCGAGACCAAGCTGGGCCCGGAGGAGGTGACGCGGGAGCTGCCCAACGTGGGCGAGGAGAGCCTGCGCAACCTGGACGAGCGCGGCGTCGTCTACATCGGCGCCGAGGTGGCCCCGGGCGACATCCTGGTGGGCAAGACGACGCCCAAGGGCGAGTCCGAGCTCTCCGCCGAGGAGCGGCTGCTGCGGGCCATCTTCGGGGAGAAGGCCAAGGAGGTCCGCGACAACTCCCTGCGCGTGCCCCACGGGGAGCGCGGCGTGGTGGTGGACGTCAAGAAGTTCAGCCGCTCCAACCGGGACGAGCTGCCGGCCGGAGTCAACGAGCTGATCCGGATCTACGTGGCCCAGAAGCGCAAGATCAGCCAGGGAGACAAGATGGCGGGGCGGCACGGCAACAAGGGCGTCATCGCCCGCATCCTGCCCATCGAGGACCTGCCCTTCCTGCCCGACGGGACGCCGGTGGAGATCGTCCTCAACCCGCTCGGCGTGCCGAGCCGGATGAACCTCGGCCAGGTCCTGGAGACGCACCTCGGCTGGGCCGCCGCGGCCCTGGGCATGAAGGTGGCCACGCCCGTCTTCGACGGGGCCTCGGAGAGCCAGATCGAGGACGAGCTGGAGCGCGCCGGCCTGCCCCGGGACGGCAAGGTCCTGCTCCGCGACGGCCGCTCCGGGGAGACCTTCGACCAGCCCATCACGGTGGGCGTGATCTACATGATGAAGCTGGCCCACCTGGTGGAGGACAAGATCCACGCCCGCAGCACCGGCCCCTACAGCCTCGTCACCCAGCAGCCGCTCGGGGGCAAGGCCCAGTTCGGCGGTCAGCGCTTCGGGGAGATGGAGGTCTGGGCCCTCGAGGCCTACGGCGCCAGCCACATCCTGCAGGAGATCCTGACCATCAAGTCGGACGACATCGTGGGCCGGGTGAAGGCCTACGAGGCCATCGTCAAGGGTGACAACACGCTCGACGCCGGCATCCCCGAGTCCTTCCGGGTCCTCGTCAAGGAGCTCGAGGGCCTGGCCCTGGGGGTGGAGATCATGTCGGAGAACGAGGAGCAGATCGTGTTCACGGAGGATGACACGCCCGACATGCCGCTCGGTCTGGGTATCAACTTGGAGCGTGACGAGCGCGACGACGTCGAGGAGATGGGCAGGTAGGTGCGGAACCGCCCGAACCCTGCGGCGCCGGCCCAGAAGGGCCCCTCGCGTGACCTCATCAACCGATTTCGCCAGGAGGCGGACAAGCCTTGCTGAAGCTTGAAAACTTCGACGCCCTGAAGCTCTCGCTCGCCAGTCCGGACATGATCCTCAACTGGTCCCACGGCGAGGTGACGAAGCCGGAGACGATCAACTACCGGACCCTGCGTCCGGAGCGCGACGGTCTCTTCTGCGAGAAGATCTTCGGCCCCACCAAGGACTGGGAGTGCCACTGCGGCAAGTACAAGCGCTACCGCTACAAGGGCATCATCTGCGACAAGTGCGGCGTCGAGGTGACCCGCAGCAAGGTCCGCCGCGAGCGCATGGGGCACATCCGCCTCGCCAGCCCGGTATCCCATGTCTGGTACTTCAAGGGCATCCCCAGTCGCCTGGGACTGCTGCTGGACATGTCCCCCCGCAACCTGGAGAAGGTCCTCTACTTCGCCAACTACATCGTCACCTCGATCGACGAGGAGGCGCGGGCCGAGGTGGTGGCGGCGTCCGACCCGGAGCGGTCGGACCGCATCCAGGAGCTGCGCCAGGCGGCCGCCACGGAGCGCGAGGAGCGGCTCCAGGCGGGCCAGCAGGCGATCGCGGAGCTGGAGTCCGGCAGCGCCGCCGAGGCCGAGCGGCTCTTGGCGGCGGCCGAGTCGCGGCGGCAGGAGCTGGAGACCGCCGCCGAGCAGCTCGGGGAGCGGATCGGCGCGGCCCTCGGCCGCAAGGCGCCAACCGACTTCGCCATCAAGGACGGATCGGAGAAGCTGGTGCTGGTCAAGAAGGGCACCCAGCTGGCCGACGAGCACCAGGACCAGCTGCGCCAGCTGGTGGACGCGCGCGTGGGCGAGATCTCCGCCGAGGCCGAGCGCGCTGCCGGCACGGTCCGTGAGGAGGCGGCCGGCAAGGTGGCCGAGCTGCGCTCGGAGCTGGAGCAGCTGCAGCAGGGTGAGGCGCCCAGCGAGGACGAGGAGCTGGCCGCCCTGCGTGCCGAGCTGGAGGACACCAGGACCAAGGTCGAGTCCCTCAACGTGCGCCAGCTGCTGAGCGACAACGAGTACCGCGAGTACGTGGAGAAGTTCCCCCGCGTCTTCCGCGCCGGCATGGGCGCCGCCGCCATCAAGGAGATGCTGGAGGCGCTGGACCTGGGCGCCGAGGCGGCCCACCTGCGGGAGGAGCTCAACTCCAGCAGCGGCCAGCGGCGGCA
>JASHRA010000184.1 GCA_030038765.1 Candidatus Dormiibacterota bacterium
AGCGTGGCCCGGGCGGAGGGGACAGCGCAGCGTCAGGAGGTGGGGCATGAGCGAAGCGCCTGGGCAGCTGGTGCGGCGGGTGGTGACCGGGCTCGGCCCCGAGGACAGGTCCGCGGCGCTCTCTGACGCCGTCTGCGAGTGCCGTGCCACCGAGGCCCGGACCAGTCCGTGGACCTCTGGGCCAGCGGCCTGCCGGCCCGGGTGGACTGGCCCCTCGACGTTCCCCGGGTGGCCGACCTCGACCCCGAGCCCGAGGACATGGTCTGGCGCTGGTTCGCCCTCGGCCCGGGCGAGGAGATCGGCTTCCACTCCACGCCCACGGTCGACCTCCTCACCGTCCACTCCGGCTCCGTCGTGCTCATCCTGGAGGAGGGCGAGCTCGAGCTGCAGCGGGGAGACTGCATCGTCCAGCGGGGCGCCCGCCACTGCTGGCGCAACCCGGGGCCGGAGACCTGCGTCCTGGTCGGGATCATGGCCGGGGCCGCCGTGCGGGACTAGGAGCTGGGAGCACCGGCACTCCTGAGTCCGCCGCCGCCGCGGCGCGCACCGGTGGACGCGCGTCCTGAGGCCGAGGGCCGCCCAGGCAGGGCCCTAGTCCACCCGTGCCGACGGGTCCCGTGACGGAGGCCGGAGGCTGCTCGGCGTCGCCGATCTGGTGGCCCTGTGTTGCCCCGAGGAAGGGGGGCATGGTAGCATTCCGCTCACCGCCACTCCATTCCGCTGTACGGAATTGCATGCAGACACTAGATAGAACCGTCCGACTCCTCAATGCCCTGGCCGAAGCTCGCGACGGGGTGGGCGTGACCGAGCTCGCCCGCTCTCTCTGCGAGCCGGCGTCGAGCACTCACCGACTGCTCGTTGGGCTAACGGAGCACGGCTTTGCAAGCCAGGCCTCTGATCGACGGTATCGCCTCGGTCCCCGCATCCTGACGCTGGTGTACGGATTCACGCGCCAGGACCGAATCGTCAGCGTGGTGATGCCTCATCTCCGGGCCTTGAGCGAAGCGACACAGGAGTCCCTCTACCTCAGCGAACTGGTCGGAGAAGACGTGGTATGTGTTGCAAGCGCTGAGAGCCCCCGTCCCCTGACGTTCTTCATGCGTGTGGGCGCTAGATCCCCCTACCATGCATCTTCCGCTGCTCGCGCGATACTCGCCCTAGAGCCCGAGGACACGGTAGCGCGTCTTCTCGCCAGCGAGACATACACGGTGTACACAAATGTCACGCCCACCACCCCCGACGCCGCCCTGGTCCCCGTCCGTCAAGCGGCGCAGCGGGCGTACGCAGCCTGCCGTGGCGAGATGGAACTCGGCGTCTCAGCACTGTCCGTCCCGGTGTGCGACGGCCCTCGCGCGCTCGCGAGCATAACCATAATCGCGCCCAGCACCCGTCTCGAGCCAGCGACGTGGCCATCGGCGGCCCGCTCCCTGGATGCACACGCCAGCGCGATTGAAGCCGAGCTCGGGTTGACGGCGCCACCCGAGGTGAGGGCCGCCCGCGCCTCGCGACAGAATTCAGTGCGAAGTGCCTGACCGGCACCGAGGCACTCCCAACCTTGATCCCCCGGCGTATCGCTGACCCGCAGGCCGGCGCACCCCATGGAGCTAGCAGGAGGGGCTACTGCATGTCGCTTTCCAGACGATTCTCACCAAAGGACGGCCGGCGACGTTTCGGCCAGTTGCCATCGTCTCAGCTTGTACGTCGGCTCGCAGGCGGCATTCTCGCAACGCTCGTAATAGCCGGGGCCGCGTGGTCTCTATCCACCGCCACCACTTCCCAGGCCGCCTCCGGCGCTACGGTCACATTCGCCTTCCCCCCGAGCGAGCCGCCAACCTACATCCTTCCCCTCCAGGGGTTCGTGGGAGCGACTCCGGCAGATGTCGAGCAGTTCAAGATGCTGATGTGGCGTCCCCTCTACTGGTTCGGCAATGATGGCCAACCCACGTTCAACCCGGGTCTCAGCCTGGCAAAGCCACCCGTCTTCAGCAATGGCGGGAAGACCGTGACGATCCACCTCAACCACTACCTGTGGTCGGACGGGAGCCCAGTCACGAGTCGCGACGTCGAGTTCTGGATGAACCTACTGGAGCAGGAGAAAGCATCGGCCTGGTACGGGTACGTGCCGGGCGCCTTTCCGGACAACCTCGTCTCACAGAGCTATCCAAACCCGGACACCGTCGTCTTCACCTTCAACGCCGTCTACAACCGGAGCTGGTTGCTCTACAACCAACTCAGCCAGATCATCCCGATGCCGCAGCACGCTTGGGACAAGACCACCGCCGACGGGCCCATCGGCAACTACGACCTGACAGCGTCAGGGGCTCAGGCCGTCTACACGTTCCTCAACGCGGAGGCGATGGATCACACGACCTATGGCAGCAACCCCCTCTGGAAAGTGGTCGACGGGCCCTTCGTTCTCCAGACATACCAGGCCGCTACCGGCTACAGCGTCTTCGTTCCCAACGACCGCTACTCTGGGCATCCCCGGCCCACCATCCGCCGCCTCGTCGAACTCCAGTACACCAGTGATGCGGCTGAGTTCAACGCCCTCCGAGCCGGAAACATCGACTATGGCTACCTCCCGGCGACCGATGCGAGCCAAGCCGGTTACTTCCGTGGCCACGGCTACCAGGTCGAAGCATGGCCGGAGTGGGGAATCAACTTCATCTCGTACAACTACACCAATCCCGCCGTGGCTCCGATCTTCAGCCAGCTGTACTTTCGCCAAGCGATGCAGGAACTTGTGGATCAGGGTCAGTACATCAAGGCATTCTGGGCTGGAGCGGCGGTCCAGACACGTGGAATCGTACCGCTATCCCCGAAGAACAGCTTTCTCTCGCAAGGCGAGCTCGACGACCCCTATCCCTACAACCCCAGTCACGCAGAGAAGTTGCTGACTAGTCACGGTTGGTCAGATCGCTCTGGTCAGCTGACGTGCGTGTCACCGGGGACCGGGAGCGGCGATTGCGGGAAGGGTATACGGCGGGGCGAGAAGGCCGCCTTCTCCCTCCTCTATAGCGCCGGCAACCAGGCTCTGACCTCAAGCATGCAGGCCCTGCAGTCGGAGATGGCTAGGGCTGGGATACATCTCACTGTCAAGGCCGGTCCCCAGGCCATCATCGCTGGGGACGCAGTCCTCTGCGCCGCTGGGACGGCTTGCGGATGGCAGATGGTAGAACTGGGTGGGTGGGTCTTCGGGCCCGACTACCTGCCGACTGGGGAGGATGTGTTCGGCACCGGCGGAGCCGGTAACATCGGCGGCTTCTCAAGCACGGAAGCGGACCATCTCATCGACCTGTCGCACACGGCGGCTGGCAACGGACCGCTCCAGACCGCTGAAGACTTCCTCGCCAAAGACGTGCCAGAGCTGTTCTTCCCTGAGCCCTCCTACCAGATCTCCGTCATCCGGGATAGCCTGCGCGGCGCTCTCCCACAGGATCCCATCGGCTTCATCTACCCTGAGGCCTGGCGCGTGGATGGATGAGCCGGTACCGACCGTGGTGACCATCCAGCGGTGTGAGGGGTGACTGCGCACCCGTCTCCGGCCCAGGCCGTCGACGTGTTCTTCGCCCGGGCGGTCCGAAGTGGAGACGCCGCATTCACGATGGCCAGGGACCTCCGGGTCTCGCCCGACGGGGATCGGCTCGCATTCACCGCCATCCCCCCTGAAGACGCAGACGCTGTCAGTGAGGTGGGCTCCGCGATCTACGTCTGGGATCGCTCTGCGCGGAGTGGCGTCCGGCTAACCCGTGGGACCGCGAAGGAGAGTCTGCCCGCCTGGAGTCCTACCGGTGACCACATGGCCTACGTGGTAGAGGACGCGGACGGACCCCGGATCCGTATTCTTCAGTTTCCCCGGCGGGGGGATACGCCGATCCCCTCGTTGCCGCTCCCCCTGATCCGGGCCGACAGCCTCGAGTGGTCCCCAGGGCTGCGAGGATTGCTGGTATGTGGTGACGCGTCTCTGCCCGAGCCTGGCAGCTCGCGTCCTGGGCCGGTCACAGAGCGGCCCGCGTGGTACCCCACCGTCTCCTCCACACACGACGCGCACGACCCGGCGAGACACGCCGTCCTGGTGAGGGCTTCAGACGGATCAGTGATTTGGTCGTCGCCAACGGTGGAGTCCGTTTGGTCGGCCTGTGCGGCCGGACGAGAGGTTCTCGGAGTGGCCAGCACCTCGGGCGGTGAGAGTGGGTGGTTTCACTCGCGGCTGTGCCTGTTCGATCCGGCGGTATCGAAGTCTCGGGTGCTATATACCCCCGCCCGGCAGCTCGGTGCCGTCGCGGCTTCCTCTAGTGGCAAGTGGCTCGCGGCGGTGGAAGGCGTCGCCAGCGACCGCGGCCTTGTGGCGGGAGACGTGCTCTTGTGGGACAGGTCCGTATCGAGCCCCAGGATGGTCGCGCTCGGCAGTCTCGACGCGACCTGGATCGCCTTCGCCGGAGACAACCTCCTGCACATTGGTGGCCTCGCGGGATTGCTTACTGTCTTCCTCGAAGTTGACTTGGACACGGGCGACGTGCGAGAGAACTGGCGCGGACACCTCACCAGCGCTTCCAACTATCCAGAGGCCGCAGTTGATCCGCGTGGAGGTGTCTGCCTGGTCGCCGAGTCATGGAAGGAGCCGCCCGGATTATGCCGAATCCAGAAGTCTCAGGTCGAGTCGCTGAGCACGTGGCCAACACCTGGAACCAAATGGCTATCTGGCATGCTGCCGGAGCCGCGTGAAGTAAGTTGGAAGTCCCGGGATGGCACCGCGGTCAGTGGTCTTCTGGTACAGCCCAGCGACGGGCCAGGGCCGCACCCCACCGTGGTGCTGGTGCACGGTGGCCCTGCGTACTGCTGGCGAGCGACCTGGCCGGGGCGCCCCGGACCCATGCGTCAGCTGCGACTTGGAGCGTGTCTCCTGTATCTAGGCTACGCGCTCTTCATGCCGAATCCGAGAGGCAGCAGCGGCAGGGGCCAGCAATACCTAGGACTCGAAGTGGGCGACTACGGGGGCGGCGAGTCGGAAGACGTACTGGCCGGAGTTGATCACATCGTCGCCAGCGGCTTCGCGGACCCGGAGCGCCTCGCTCTGGTGGGAGGCAGCCATGGAGGCTACATGGCCTGCTGGCTGGTGACTCGGACCCACCGCTTTAGAGCCGCGGTGGCGCTCTCGCCGATCACTGACTGGATAAGCCAGCACTTCGGGAGCACACTCGCGGGCTTTGACGAACTCTTCCTGGGCGGCGACGTGAGCGACGGGTCGGGCCCCTATCTTGATCGCAGCCCGGTCCTGCGAGCGGATCAGGCCACCACCCCCATGCTGATCGCCGCCGGGCTCCACGACGAGAGCACGCCGGTTGGACAGGCGGCGGAGTTCTTCCACGCACTGGAGCGCCGGGGAGTCGAGGCCGAGCTAGTCGTCTACCCCGAGGAGAGGCACGGCGTGGACTCCCTCGTGGCCGAGATCGACTTCGCGGGCCGGGTCGCTGAGTTCCTGTCCAGGCACGTGAACCCCTAGCCGTCCACCGGCGAGCCAACGCGCGGCCGAGACCCGCCGCCGCGCACCAGACCGCTCCTGGGCGGCGCCCTCAGGTGAGGCTCTCCCTCCGGTAGAGACGGATGGCCAGGGGCACGAATACGGCCAGCAGGAGCAGCGCCCAGAGGGCGGTCGCCAGCTCCGGGTGCTGCAGCGGCCAGACCTGGATCGAGGCGGAGGGATTGGGGTTGCCGAAGAGG